>JBIIGH010000268.1:0-2921 GCA_044236565.1 Algoriphagus sp.
GTGTACGACCGCATTTTCTCTGAGGTTTTTTGCGAGGTCTGACTGAGAAGCAAGCAACCAGTAGGCAGTTAGCATTGCTGCTTCTGCTGAGGAAGGCTCGTTACCGTGGACTCCATAGCCTTGATGGATAATGGAAGGCATGTTGGTCACCTCAGGCATGGGCTGACTTGGATCCGCAAGTTGCAACTGCTTTTGGCGAATCTGTTCCAAATTGCTCATGTGCTTCGCCGAAGTAATGGTCAAGATGATCTTTGGGCGATGCTCGTGGGTATATCCTATGGTTTGGAGTTTGGCAAGCTCACTGAGCTGATCTAATCGCTCAAAGTACTTGACAATCAAATCGTAGCGGGTATGCCAATCCCCTACGGAATACCCTAAAAATTGGGAAGGAGAGGGGATACTGGGATCAAATTTCTCACCTGGGAAGAAGTAGTCCTCCTGGGCAATGGCCTGCATGCTGAGCAAAAGACCCAACACGAGTCCGAAGATCAATTTTTTCATAGGATAGCTTAATTTTAGGAAAAGTAGAAAAGGATTTGGGGATTTCCATCAAAAATCCATCAGCGGTTTTCTGATTCCCCAAATTTTTGCTGTATTTTAAACACTTGATTCTCTTTATAACCCAATTAACCTATGAAAAAGCAATTATTGACTTTTGCTGTACTAGTAGCTAGCCTAGGAACTGCCTCTCTGGCTTTTGCGCAGCAAACTACACCTCCTACCATGCCTCCGCAGGCTACGGAGTTTTATACGCCAGTGCCTCCCAAAGTGACACCTGGAGCAATGAACAATCAAGCTCCCTCAGATGCCATTGTCCTGTTTGATGGCAGCAGCCTTTCTGGATTTGTTTCTGCCAAAGATGGATCAAGCCCTGCTCCCTGGAAAATTGAGCAAGGGGAATTAGTAGTACAGAAAGGTACGGGAGACATTCAGTCCAAACTTGCCTTTGGCGATGCCCAATACCATGTGGAATGGTCTGCGCCTACTGAGATTGTAGGGGAAGGACAGGGTAGAGGCAACTCCGGATTCTTTTTGATGGGAATCTATGAAGTTCAAATTCTCGATAGCTACGAAAGCAAGACCTACACCAATGGACAAGCAGGAAGTGTTTACAAGCAATACCCACCTCTGGTAAACCCGCTCAGAGGTCCCGGCGACTGGAATTACTACGACATCATTTTCAAAGCTCCTCGTTTTGACAAAAATGGCATGCTGACCTCACCTGCAACCGTTACCGTGCTGATCAATGGAGTCTTGGTTCAAAACAATGTGATTCTCAAAGGTCCTACAGAATACATTGGAATTCCCAACTACAAGGCGCATGCGGATGCTTTGCCAATCAAACTCCAGGATCATGGCAATCCCGTTCGCTTCCGAAACATTTGGGTAAGACCGCTTTAATCTTTTGTCCACAGTTGACTGTCAACGGTCGACTGTCGTCCGTGGACAGTTTACCATTCAAACCATTAACAATCAACCCCATGACTTCAAGAAGAAAATTTATACAAAATACCATGCTCCTCGGAGCGGGCTTATCCATGCCCTCCATTTTAACTGCTGCTGACTTTGGTACCTTCACCCGCAGCATTGGACCCAATGACCAAATCAACTACGGCGTAATCGGCTGTAAAGGGATGGGCTGGTCCAACATGAGTGCTCACCTCAAAATCCCACAGGTCAACTGTGTGGCCCTCTGCGATGTGGACCAAAGCGTACTGGATCAGCGCACCGAAGATGTATTCAAACTTCGTGGAACGCGTCCTACGCAATACAAGGACTACCGCAAGATGTTGGAAAATAAAGACATTGATGTGGTAATCATCGGTACTCCTGACCATTGGCACTGCCTCAACATGGTGGATGCTGTTTCAGCAGGCAAGCACGTGTATGTAGAAAAGCCCATTGCCAACACCATCGAAGAGTGCCAAATCATGGTGAAAGCGCAGGAGCGATACGGAAAGATTGTTCAGGTAGGACAGTGGCAGCGTTCAGGTTCCCAATACGACCAAGCCATTCAATATGTAAAATCAGGCAAGCTCGGCCAAATCCGTTTGGTGAAGTGCTGGGCCTACCAAGGATGGATGAAGCCGGTGCCTGTGGTGGCCAATGGGGCTGCACCTGCAGGTGTAGATTACGACATGTGGCTAGGGCCTGCTCCAAAGCGGGATTTCAATGCCAACCGCTTCCACTTCAACTTCCGTTGGTTCTGGGATTATGCTGGAGGTTTGATGACTGACTGGGGCGTACACGAGATTGATATTGCTCTTTTTGCCATGGGAGTTTCTGCTCCTAAATCCGTGATGGCCTCTGGGGGTAAATTTGCCTATCCAGACGATGCATCTGAGACCCCGGACACCTTGCAGACCGTCTACGAATACGAAGGCTTCAACATGCTCTGGGAGCATGCCACAGGAATTGATGGTGGAAACTACGGTACTACTGAGGGGATCGCATTTATTGGCAACAATGCCACGCTTGTGGTGAATCGAGGTGGCTGGAAGGTGATTCCTGAAACTGAAACGATTGATGGCCAAAAAAAGCCAAAAGTAGAGGAGGTTCCTCAAACTCGACCAAGTGGACCTAGCGCATTGGAACTACATGCAGTGAACTTTGTAGAGGCCATGACTGCCAACGATCCCAAGCTATTGAAGTGCGGAATTCAGACAGGCTCTGTTGCTGCAATCAACGCGCAGATGGGTAACATCGCCTATAAAACAGGCAAAAAAGTCTACTGGGATGCTACCAAGAATCTATTTACCGACGCCGAAGCCAATCAATTGATCAAGGCCAACTACCACAATGGTTGGGTGGTACCTAAGGTGTAAGTAGTTTGATTCTCTGCAATTACGTTATTGATGCTTGTCGACGGTCCACAGTCCACGGCCAATGCTAGTGTACTTCAAAACTTATTTTCTTAGGTC
>JBIIGH010000269.1:0-2905 GCA_044236565.1 Algoriphagus sp.
AGTGGAGCGCAAAACGAGAGCGGAAAAAATGGTGGCTCAGATGGATTCCGAAGGCTTCGGTGCTTGTACCAATACAGGTGCATGTGAGGCAGAATGTCCAAAAGGCATTTCCATTACCAACATTGCACGCATGAACCGCGAATATTTCTCTGCTGTAGTGAGCAGCGAAAACATGTAATTCAGAGGTTTTTCTCAACCAAAAAAGGGCCAGCTGATGCTGGCCCTTTTTTGGTTGCAGTCATTCTTAGTTCATCTGATTGATCCATTCTCGAATCAAAGCTACCCCTTCCTTGTGGATACTTGTTCGTCCAATCTCGGGCATGGCTACCCCAATTTCGGTTGAATTCATCCGGTGTAGCAGGATAGATGCATCCGCCTGCCCCGGCACGATATCGTAGGTGTGTTTTCCAGATCCTTTTCCTGCCGCCACCGGAGTTTTGAATACCCCCAGTTTCAAAGGATCTTTCTGTCCATAGGTGAGGAAAAGTCCAGAAGTACTGGCAGGACCTTCGGCTCGATGGCAGTGGGAGCAGTTGATGTCTAGGTATGCCATGGCCCGATCGTTGAGCGCTTGGCTTTGGTCTTCGTAGTTGACTAGGGAAGGATGCGCTGCTTTGCCTAAGAATCCTTCAAGCTTTCCAAGTTTGGCCCAATGTGCCAATTGGTTTTCCGATCCTTCTGCAAAGGTGATCGCATGGTTGAGGTGTCTGGTTTGCACGCCCAAGGGTGCTAAGGATTCATTTTTGTTGTGGCAGCTCTTGCACTGATTCTTGTTGGGGACGAGGTAGTTGATCACCTGTTCTTTGCCGGTATTGTCAATAAATCGAACTTCTTTCTCTGCGCCCACCACCTTCAAGACGGCATCTGTTTGGGAATCATTCCAGACGTAGGGATAGGCTTGCCATCCGTCTTCCTCGTGGATCATAAGGCGGGTTTCGATGATTCTGCGCTCCCCTTCTGGATTACGAAAATCACTGGGGTAGTAGAAGTTTTTAATTAGGATTGTTCCTTGCGGCAAATTCAGTTCTTCTCCGGCTATGACGGCCTTTTCGCCTTCAGGGAGGTAAGCAAATCGACTTTTGAGGGCATAATCTGTAAACAAGGAAGAGGCAGGCTGGTAGGGAATTATTGATTCGCTGGGTGATAATTGGTCGAGTTCTCCTTCAAAAAAACCATAGGTGGATAGTCTTCGGTAGGGGAACTTGCCTGAGGCTTCTTCAGGAGCCAAAATTTCTTCCGGACCCGTTGCCTGCACTTCTTCTTTCTGTTCGGGTTGGCAGGACCAGAGCAGGGAAAGGAAGAGACTGGCAATCGCCCATTTTGAAAGATTGGAACAGGATCCTTTCATGATCAAAGCGTTTTTGAATGAAGCAGAGGCAAGGAGCTTAGGCCAGCAGGGGAAGGCTTGCAATTCTGAAAGGGCGTATAGTCCTCAAATGCGTCGATCTTGTCTTCCCCCTCCATGAGGTAAAAGCGGGTAAAGCGTAAGTCCTTGATGCTTGGTTCTTGGATGCAGATGCGCATGGGATTGGAATCGATGGAGGTAGCGAGAGACTCGTCCCAAATCCCATCGTAGATGATGTCTTGGGTTTTTAGCCAACCGTGTGCATTGTATATACTAACCAATTGTCCCAATTCACGGGTAAGATCAGGGAGACTGCTCCAGGATCCACGATCGTATTCGTTGTCGTGCAGGGAGATGTCTGTAGTGTAGGGAGACCAGTTGGGAGCCTCGGCAGGGAATCCAGTGACCTGGTAGCTGGAAATAGCCACGCCATAAGTTTTGTTTCGTAGAATGCGGTTGTTGAAGATTTCTACTTCTTTGGCAGCCAAGAGTACAATGCCAGATCCTGGAGGGATCATGGTGACGGTATTGCCATTGGGCCCATCGCCTATGGGAGTTGCAAAATTCTCGTGGTTGTTGTCAATGATGTCGTTGTCGTAGATGCGGGTTTGACGACCATCTGATTTGGGTAGACCAGGAAGGTTGAACACCAAGATACCTCCCGCATTGTCTCGGGCGGTATTTCCATAAACTTCGGCTCGGTCACAGTTTTCGATTTCAATGCCTGCTACATTGCCGAAGGCTAAGGAGTTCTTCACCACAATATCTTCGGATTGGCCTACGTAGATGCCTGCATCTTTGGAGTGCGAGGCGATGCATTCGTCGATAACCACATTTTTGCATTGGACTGGATAGATGGCATAGGTGCCATTTTTGGATTTGTCCCCGTTGGTCCAGGTCACATTGATCTTTCGAAAGGTGATGCCATCCGTATGTTGTGCTTTGATACCATCGCCCGGGGCATCTTCAATGCTCAGTTCTTCAATGGTAATGTCCTTGCCTACGATTTTTACCCCTTCACCCCCTGATTTTAAATCACGAAAAGAAAGCACTGTTTTGTCCATGCCATCTCCTTGGATGCGAATGGCGGTTTTGTTGTCTAGAATGAGCTGGGTCTTGAGTTCGTAAAATCCTTCGGGAATGTGGATGGTACTGGAGTCTTCGGCAAGAATAAAGGCTTCCACCAAGGCTTCCACTTCTTCTGGAGTTGCGCGACGCAGTTTGGAACTACCAAAAGTTTGTTCGTTGGAAGCTGAGCCACAGCTCCATAGGAGGCATAGGCATGAAAAAAGGAATAGTGATCGAATCATGCTGCGTACTGTTTGCACCTTTACCACGACCTAAAGTTTTTGCAATTCACTTGAATTTTGGGTTCAAGGGGGCAGAGATTAGGAGGCGGACCTAGGTTGATTTGGGTTTGTTGCGATAGAAGTTGGAATTTGGGAAAAATTGGGAGGGATTCCAAATACAAGCGATTCAGTTGATTCCTAAAGCGGTAAATTTTAACCCATTCGGAACTAAGTTTCACAGAATAAAAATCCGTCTCCAGCTAGATTTTCA
>JBIIGH010000075.1:0-10182 GCA_044236565.1 Algoriphagus sp.
TAAACTAAAAAACCACCTTGCTAGGTGGTTTTTTAGTTTAAAGCTCAACTCAGAATCCGTGCTGCCAGCCAGTCGCCTAGTTCGGAGGTTTTGTAGGCTTTCCCTCCTTCGGCGATGTCTTCGGTGACAATTCCTTCGGCCAAGGATTGGTTGACTACATCGCTGATCAATTTGGCTTCAGCTGCCAATCCAAATGCGTAGTCGAATAGCATGGAGGCGGACAGAATGGTGCCCAGTGGGTTGGCAATGTCCTTGCCCGCCGCCTGAGGATAGGAACCGTGGATGGGTTCGAATAGCTTCACCTTGGATCCCAGGGAAGCAGAAGGCATCAAGCCCATAGATCCAGAAATTACGGAAGCCTCGTCTGTCAAAATATCTCCAAAAAGATTCTCCGTGATCAACACGTCGTATGCCTTGGGCCATTGAATCAGTCGCATCGCCACGGCATCTACAAATTCATACTCAACTTTTACATCTGGATACTCAGGCGCCAATTCCTGGACGGTTTCCCTCCACAATCTTGAAGTCGCCATCACATTGGCCTTGTCCACGCAAGTCAAGAGTTTTCTGCGCTTTTGCGCAGCTTCAAAACCCATTCGCGCCAAACGGACAATCTCCTCTTTGCTATAGACGTTGGTATCAAAGGCCTTCGTGCCCTGCTCGTTTCTTCCTCTAGGCTCCCCAAAATAGATGCCTCCAGTGAGCTCTCTGAAAAACACCAAGTCTACCCCATCCACTCGATCGAGCTTCAACGGGGACTTGTGTACCAAGGAAGGGAAAGTAAAGGTAGGACGCACATTGGCAAACAAACCTAATTTCTGTCGCATGCGAAGCAGGCCTTGTTCGGGACGAACCTTGGCCTTGGGATCGTTGTCGTACTTGGGATCTCCAATGGCACCAAAAAGCACGGCATCTGCAGCCAAGCAGATTTCATGGGTAGCATCTGGATAGGGATCACCGGTAGCATCGATCGCACAGGCACCTACCAAACCCTCTTGGTAGCTGATCTGATGGCCAAATTTCTTACCGATGGCATTGACCACCTTCACTGCTTGTGCGATAACTTCTGGGCCTATGCCGTCTCCAGGAAGGAGTGCAATATTTATTTTCATATGAGGGAACTGGTGGATTGAGGTGCTGTCGTGATTGAATCCATGATATTAAGCATTTTTTCTGTGGCCATCATGGCGGCCACGGTTTGGTCGGGATCTAGTCCCTTGGTTTTGAAGCGATGCCAATGCTCCCAAGTAATGACTGTTTCCACCAGGGCATCTGTTTTTCCTCCGGGAGGAATCGTCACATGGTAATCTACAAGCTTGGGTAACTCTTTGTGCAGCGAGGTGTAAATCGCCGTCAGGGCATTCATAAAGGAATCGTACTGTCCATCGCCTGTGGCTGCAGCATCGTAGCTATTGCCATGTACCTGGAGTCGCAATTGGACGGAGGGCTTCAGTCCCTTGGACTGGGTCATGTGGTAGCCCTCGATACGGATATGCTTGTTCAGGGCTGTGTTTTGCAACACATCTGAAATGATGTAAGGTAAATCTTCGGGTGTTACGCGCTCTTTTTTATCCCCCAAATCAATGATTCGCTGGGTGACACGTGCGAGTTCATCGGGCTCCAAGGAAATTCCCAAGGCCTCCAGGTTTTTTGAAATATTGGCTTTCCCAGAGGATTTGCCGAGGGCATATTTCCGTTCTCTTCCAAAGCGCTCGGGAAGGAGCTTGTTGAAGTAGAGGCTTTTCTTCTGATCTCCATCCGCATGAATTCCGGCGGTTTGGGTGAAGACATTCTCCCCTACCACGGGCTTGTTCGCAGGAATGTATTGCCCAGAAAACTGCTCTACCAACTTGGACACTCGGAAAATTTTCTGCTCTTGAATGCCTGTTTCTATATCGGTGAAGTCTTTGACTACGGCGAGGAGTGATTCCAAAGGAACATTTCCAGCGCGTTCACCAAGTCCATTGACCGTACTATGGATTCCCGATATTCCCAGCTGAATGGCCTCCAGGGCGTTGGCTACCGCCAAATCGTAGTCGTTGTGTCCATGGAAATCAAAATGGATTCCTGGAAACTTGGAAATTACCTGTCCTAGGTAGGTACGTGCTTCCAGAGGCGAAAGAATTCCAAGGGTATCCGGAAGCATGATCCGTTTGACCGGTTGCTTGGAAAGTAGGTCAATCAAACTTAGGGTGTAGTCTGCCGAATCGCGCATTCCACTGGACCAGTCCTCAAGGTACACATTGACTTGGAGCCCGCATTGTACCGCGTAGGCAATCGCTGCCTGTATGTCCTCGAAATGTGCGGCTGGGGTCTTTTTTAATTGGTAGGTCAGGTGGTTGAGGGAACCTTTGGTGAGGAGGTTGAGCACCTTGGCTCCAGCTTCAACGATCCAATCCACCGAGATGGGGGTATCGACAAAGCCAAGGACCTCAATCCGGTCCAAGTACCCTTTTTGTGCCGCCCATTGGGTGATGCGCTGCACTCCCTCGAGCTCTCCTGCGGAAACACGCGCAGAAGCCACTTCGATGCGGTCTACTTTAAGCTCTTCTAAAAGGGCCTTGGCTAGATGAAGCTTTTCGGAGGGCAAAAAAGAAACTCCTGAGGTCTGTTCGCCATCCCTCAAGGTAGTATCCATCCACTCTAATCTTCTTGCCTTCATCAGACCAAGTTGTTATCGAGAAGCTTCAAAGCCCTCTATTTCTGCAGACATGTTGATCAGGTAGTCGATGTCATCGAAGCCATGCTGCATGTTATCCTTCTTGTATTCGTTGATATCGAAGGACTCCGATGCGCCAGTAGCCAGCAAGGTGATCGTTTGCTGGGGCAAGTTGATTTCCACGGTAGTGGTTGGATCTGCAGCAATGGCTGCAAATAGGATATCCGCAAATTCCGCTGAAATCGTCACTGGAAGGACGCCGATATTTAGGCAGTTATTCTTAAAAATATCTGCAAAAAAGCTGGACACTACGCAGCGAAATCCATAGTCATACAAGGCCCACACGGCATGCTCCCGGCTGGAGCCCGAACCGAAATTTTTTCCTGCCACCAGAATTTTTCCGGAGTAGGTCGGGTCGTTCAATACAAAATCTTTTTTGGGGTTGCCCTCTACATCGTATCGCCAGTCACGAAATAGGTTGTCTCCAAATCCTTCACGCTCGGTAGCCTTCAGGAAACGAGCGGGGATGATTTGGTCGGTATCTACGTTTTCAGTAGGCAGGGGAACTGCCGTACTTTTTAGGATCGTGAATTTATCGTAAGCCATTTGTTGTTCGTTCTAAAGTGGTCAAATTAGCGAGTAGTGTAGTACTCCAAATTTGTATTGTGATTAACAACTCCATTAAAAGAAAATAAGAGTTGAAGTTTAAGAAAGTGAGCTGTGGACTGTGGACGGTTAGCTGTCGACGATTGTCCGCAAAGATTCACTCTATTTTTACTAGGGTTGGGATTGCGGACAATCCTATTTCGTGCTTCCCATTTCGTACTTTCAATTCTGAAATACTTCCCTCGGATCCGTAATCCGGCCTGTAATCGCTACCGCAGCAACAGTCAAAGGGGAGGCAAGCATCGTCCGCGCTCCAGGACCTTGACGGCCCTCAAAATTTCGATTGGAAGTAGATACTGCATACTTTCCTGCAGGAATCTTATCGTCATTCATGGCAAGGCAGGCAGAACAACCGGGCTGGCGGAGTTCAAACCCTGCATCTTCCAAGATTTTTACCAAGCCCTCTTCATGGGCCATTTTCTCCACCCCACGCGATCCTGGCACAATCCAGGCAGTAATGTTTTCAGCTTTTTGGTGGCCTTTTACAAACTTAGCCACAGCACGGATATCCTCGATGCGACCGTTGGTGCAGGAACCGACAAACACGTAATCTACCAACTTTCCCTTCACTGCTTCACCGGGAGCAAAGCCCATGTAGTCGAGTGATTTCAGGTAAGAGTTCTTATTCGATCCTTCCATTCCTTGTGTGGATGGAATCGTGCCAGATACTTTGATACCCATTCCTGGATTGGTTCCATAAGTGATCATCGGCTCGATATCTGCCGCCTCAAAAACCAATTCCTTGTCAAAAATTGCCCCATCGTCGGTTTTCAAAGTTTTCCAGTAGGCAACTGCCTTCTCCCAATCCGCCCCTTTAGGAGCATATTGCTTTCCTTGGAGGTAGGCAAAGGTGGTTTCATCTGGAGCAATCAGCCCCCCGCGTGCGCCCATCTCGATGGACATGTTGCAAATGGTCATACGCGCTTCCATGGATAAACTTTGGATCGCTGAACCCGCATATTCCACAAAGTAGCCTGTGGCTCCTGCTGCTGATATTTTAGAGATGATGTACAGAATAATGTCCTTGGAGGTCACGCCTTTGCCCAGAGTACCCTCCACAGAAATTCGCATTTTCTTGGCCTTGGACTGCATGATGCATTGGGTCGCCAGCACCATTTCCACTTCGGAGGTACCGATACCAAAAGCAATTGCCCCAAAAGCACCGTGTGTGGAGGTATGGGAATCCCCACAAACAATAGTCATCCCGGGCTGAGTTACTCCCAATTCTGGGCCGATGACGTGGACGATCCCATGGTGGGCCGAACCCAAGTCATGAAGTTCAATGCCGTACTTGGCACAATTTTCGCGCAGCTTTTCTACCTGCATGCGCGAAAGCTTGTCCTTGATGGTTTGATCTTGATCTACCGTAGGCACATTGTGATCTGGAGTGGCAATGGTCCGGTGGGGATATTTCACACCAATCCCTCTTTTCTCCAAATTGAGAAAAGCCACCGGTGAGGTCACTTCGTGAATGAAGTGCTTGTCAATAAAAAATACATCGGGACCAGCAGGCACGGATTTGACTACGTGTGCATCCCAGATTTTATCAAATAAAGTATTCTTTTCCATAGTTAGGCAGTCGCGTATTCTTTGACTGGAATTTTGTTGAGCGCATCGACAAATGCTTGCGCAGAAGCGAGTACAATGTCTTGGTTGGAAGCAAAGCCATAGTAGGGCTTGTCCGACTTGATCAGACGCATGTGCACCTTGGCCACATCGTCACTTCCTTGGGTCATGGCTTGGATGAGAAACTCTTCCAGCTCCACCTGAGGTTGCACGATGGATTCAATCGCTTTCAAAACAGCATCCACAGGCCCTACACCGGTAGCCGTGGCCACTTGCAGCGCGTTACCTACTTTAAGGGTCACCTTTGCGGTTGCATCCCCGTCCGAGGAGTAGTGTACGTGTTCCAACTCGATGAAGTTGGATTCGTCGATGTATTTACCAACCAATTCCAATAGGTCTTTTCTGCCCACATCTCTTTTGGAATCTGCAAGCACCAAAAATGCTTCGTAGACTTCTCGCAAGGCTTCCCCTTCGAGTTCCACCCCCAATGCATCCAGGTGATGTTTGAGTGCGGCTCTTCCCGATCTTGCGGTCAAGACGATGGTAGATTCTGCGACACCTACTTCCTTAGGATCAATGATCTCGTAGTTTTCGCGATGCTTCAAGACGCCATCCTGGTGGATGCCTGAAGAATGTGCAAATGCATTTCTACCCACAATGGCTTTGTTGGGCTGCACCGGCATATTCATCAACTTAGACACTAGTCGGCTGGTGTGGTAGATTTTAGGAGTCACTATTTCCGTGTGAACTGGGATGGATTGGTGGCATTTGATGGCCATCACCACCTCTTCCAAGGAGGTGTTTCCTGCGCGTTCACCGATTCCGTTGATGGTCACTTCTACTTGGCGAGCGCCTTGCTGCACCCCAGCAACCGTATTGGCGGTTGCCATACCTAGGTCATTGTGGCAGTGCGTAGCAATGATAGCTCGGTCGATGTTGGGAACCCGGTTTTTTAAGCTGGAGATGATGGCACCGTACTGTTCTGGCAAGCAATATCCCGTGGTATCAGGAATGTTGACTACTGTAGCTCCTGCTTTGATCACCTCTTCGATGATTTTGCAGAGAAAATCAGCCTCAGCTCGTCCGGCATCTTCGGCGTAAAATTCCACATCCTCCACAAATCGCTTCGCAAACTTAACCGCAGCGACTCCTCGTTGGATGATGTCCTCAGGGGTAGAGCGGAGCTTGTACTGGATGTGGTACGGGGAAACGCCAATACCCGTATGGATACGACCTTTCTTGGCATATTGAAGCGCTGCACCAGCTACCTCAATGTCCTTTTCTACCGCGCGTGAAAGCGCGCAGATGATCGGATTGGTAACGGCTTTGGAAATTTCTATCACCGAGTTAAAATCTCCCGGACTCGAAATGGGAAATCCCGCTTCGATGATGTCTACCCCAAGATCTTCAAGCGCCTTGGCAACAATGATTTTCTCTTGGGTATTGAGTTGACATCCCGGCACTTGCTCCCCATCTCTAAGGGTGGTGTCGAATATCCATAGCTTTTCGCTCATGACCTGATTTGGTTTGGGTAGATTAATTATTCTCTGGTCTCAACTTGCGCACCACGGCGCCTGCCTGCCACATTTCTGAATCGCGTAGCTGGGCAAGTTCCGCTTCCAGCTTTTCTCGGTAGTCGGGCTTGGAATTGGAGTCAATGGATTTTTGAGCTTCTGTTCCAGACTTCACAGACTGGTAAAGCGCTTCAAAAACTGGCTTGGTAGCATCACGGAAAGGCTTCCACCAATCCAAAGCTCCTCGCTGTGCGGTAGTAGAGCAGTTGGCATACATCCAATCCATCCCATTTTCCGCCACTAGGGGCATCAAAGATTGGGTAAGCTCCTCCACCGTTTCGTTGAATGCCTCGGAAGGAGTATGGCCATTGGCGCGGAGCACTTCGTACTGTGCAGCAAAAATGCCTTGGATGGCTCCCATCAAGGTGCCACGCTCTCCAGTCAAATCAGAAGTTACTTCACGGTAAAAATCAGTTTCGAATAAGTAGCCCGATCCAACACCAATACCCAAAGCTACCACGCGGTCTTTTGCTTTGCCTGTTCCGTCTTGGAAAATGGCATAGGAAGAATTGAGTCCTCTTCCCTCCACAAACATGCGTCGAAGCGAAGTGCCTGATCCTTTTGGAGCCACCAAAATCACATCCACATCTGCTGGAGGAATGATTCCAGTCTTTTCCTTGTAGGTGATTCCAAATCCATGGGAGAAATAGAGCGCTTTTCCTGGAGTCAAGTATTTTTTCACTGTAGGCCACAAGGCGATTTGCCCTGCATCGGAAAGTAAAAATTGGAGGATTGTTCCACGAGAGCAGGCCTCCTCTATCTCAAAGAGTGTTTCTCCAGGTACCCAGCCATCGGCAATCGCCTTGTCCCAGGTCTTGGATCCACTACGCTGGCCTACAATCACTTTGAAGCCGTTGTCACGAAGGTTGAGTGCTTGGCCTGGGCCTTGCACCCCGTATCCAATGACTGCGATCACCTCGTCTTTGAGTACTTCTCTTGCTTTTTCTAGAGGGAACTCCTCTCGGGTTACTACGTTTTCTTCAACGTTTCCAAATTTCAATTTCATAGTCGAAAATTTTAAGAATAGATTTTTAGGTTGAGTTTAGTTGACATAAGAGTCTATGGTGAGCATGCGCTTGGCTACCGCCACTCGGCCGGAGCGGGCAAACTCAAGGATGCCGTATCCTTTGAGGATTTCGAGCAGCTCCCGAGTTTTTTCCTTGTGCCCTGTGAGTTCTAGGACGACAAAATCAGGTTCTGCCGCGATGATTTTGGCATGGTGGTCACGGATGACTTTTTCCAATCCCCCATCTAGTCGGGAAACGGGGATTTTGTACAGCGCCAATTCTTGGTATACCACGCCTGTATCCTCGTGATGGAAAGCCTTGATCACATCGATGATTTTCTCGATTTGGTTGACCAGCTGGATGACTGTTTCTTCGGTAACCGTGACTTCGATGGTGATCCGGTGCACTCCTGGGATGCGGCTTTCCGATGCTGTCAAGGCATCGATATTGATCCCCCTACGGGTAAAAATGATGGTGATCCGATTGAGGATTCCAATAAAATTTTCGGTGATCACGAAGATGGTGTAGCGTTTCATAGGGAGCAGTTAATGGAGTCGAACTTCTTCTACCGAGGAGCCGGTGGCAATCATGGGAAATACATTGTCTTCTTTTTCTACGACCACTTCCAAGAAGAAGGGGCCATCGTGAATAAACATGTCTTCGACTGCTTCTGCGAGCCCAGCACGGTCACTTACTTTTTGTGCTTTGATGCTGTAGGCTTCCGCGAGCTTGATAAAGTCGGGATTATCTAGTTCAGTAAAGGAGTAGCGCTTGTCAAAAAATAGTTGCTGCCACTGCCGTACCATGCCCAGATAGTTGTTATTGAGTAGGACAATTTTTACCGGAGCCTTGGTTTGCATGATGGTCCCCAATTCCTGGATCGTCATCTGAATTCCCCCATCTCCTACTACGCAAATGACTTGACGCGAGTAATCGTGAAGTTGTGCACCAAGAGCGGCTGGTAGTGCAAACCCCATGGTACCAAGTCCTCCCGAGGTCACCTGGGTCCGGGTTTTTTTGTAATTAAAATAGCGCCAGGCAATCATCTGGTGCTGTCCCACATCGGTGACCATCACAGCATCGTCCGCCTTGTAGCGGTTGATGTGGTGGATGACCTCACCCATGGTCAATCCAACTTTGGTCGGCATCAGGTCATGTTGCACAACCTCCTCATTTTCTTGCTGCTCTAGTGTACGGAATTTACCCATCCATGCGGCATGCTTTTTGGCAGTGATCGCTTGAGTCAATTTGGCCAAGCTTTCCTTGCAATCTCCGAGTACCGCAACGTTGGCCTTTACATTTTTATTGATTTCGGAGGGATCCAACTCAAGGTGGATGACTTTGGCCTGCTTGGCATAACGAGACAAATCTCCCGTGACGCGATCGTCGAATCGCATGCCTACAGCAATCAATACATCACACTGGTTGGTCAGCAGATTGGGGGCATAATTGCCATGCATTCCCAGTTTGCCTACATAATTGGGATGCTCTTGGGAAAGTGCTCCTGAGCCAAGCAAAGTGGAAGCGGCGGGAATTCCAGATTTATCAAGGAAAAACTTGAGTTCCGCCTCTGCTTTTCCCAAAATCACTCCCTGACCAAAAAGTAGGTAGGGTCGTACAGCGCCTTCTAAAAGTGCGGCTGCTTCTTGGATCGCCTGGTCTGCAATCGGGTGATGGATTTTGTAGGAGCGAAATTCTTGGCAAGGCTGGTAGTTAAACTCGCTCATTTCCACCTGCGCATTTTTGGTAATGTCGATCAATACCACTCCAGGTCTACCGGAGCGGGCGATAAAAAAGCCCTTCGCAATGGCTGGAGCAATGTCTTCAGCCCGCCTCACCTGAATGTTCCACTTGGTAGCCGGCATGGAAATGCCCATGATATCGGTTTCTTGAAAGGCATCAGTCCCCAAGAGATGGGCTGCTACCTGGCCAGTAATACAAACCAAAGGTGTACTGTCGATTTGGGCATCTGCAAGGCCTGTAATCAAATTGGTTGCTCCAGGACCCGAGGTCACCAAACAAACGCCCACCTTACCCGAAACACGCGCATAGCCCTGTGCGGCATGGATGGCACCTTGCTCGTGGCGGGTGAGCACATGCTTGACGTGATCTTGGTAGTCGTATAGCGCATCGTAAACGGGCATGATCGCACCGCCAGGATAGCCAAAGATAAGTTCCGCCTGCTCTGCCATGAGCGAACGAATGACGATGTCTGCACCTCTCATCTTGGTTTCCATACCCTTAAAATTTATCGGTGACGCATCCTTCAGATGCAGTTGCAACAAGTTTATTGTACTTTTTGAGTGTGCCTTGAAGGCCCTCGATGGATTTGGGTGACCAGGTCGTTTTGCGCTTTGCAAACTCTTCATCAGATACCGCTACCCGAAGACTTTGGCTATCGGTATCGATCGTGATCAGGTCTCCATCCTTCAGCAAGCCAATAGGTCCACCGCACCAGGCTTCGGGCGTGACGTGTCCGACCACAAAGCCGTGAGTACCTCCAGAGAATCTTCCATCTGTAATCAGGGCCACATCCGCGCCTAGACCCGCCCCAATGATCATGGAGGTGGGCTTCAACATCTCCGGCATACCTGGGGCACCTTTTGGGCCTACATTGCGAATTACCACCACATCACCTGCTTGCACCTGATGGTCTCGAATGGCATTGTTGGCATCCAATTCGGAGTCAAATACCTTGGCAGGACCAGTA
>JBIIGH010000061.1:0-11152 GCA_044236565.1 Algoriphagus sp.
TGTTTTCCGGGCTCAAATCGAACGATACCTTGGCGAATCCGTGGAGGATCTACAGGGCAATACCCTGGGTGTGTTTGAAAACGACATGAAAAAAATCCATGCTTTAGTCAATGAACGCATGGTAGACTTGGCAGGCCGGTTTGTATTCAATTCCCAAGGCCAAGAAGTTTTCAATTTTGGAAAGCACAAAGGAAAAACGATCGATCAAGCCCTAAAGGAAGAGCCTGGCTACTACGAGTGGATGATGAAAGGAGATTTTCCACTGGACACCAAACGGAAACTCACCCAAATCAAGTTACGAGGTTTTAATGCCCGTTAAGTATCAATTTGCATTTCAAAAAAACAGGCTTGAGAATATCTCAAGCCTGTTTTTTTTAGTTGGAATCTTCATAGTATTTCATAGCCTCGGGCATTCGAGCATTTAAGCGCTCAGCACGTCGATCTGGACCTGGGTGGGTGGATAGAAATTCCAAGGGGGCTTGACCTGAAGCAGCTGCCATCCGTTCCCAAAAAATAGGAGCTTCTCGGGGATCATATCCCGCCATGGCCATAAAAATCAATCCCATTCGATCGGCCTCTAATTCATGTTTGCGTGAAAATTGAAGCATTTTTAATTCGGAGCCTATTCCCACAGATTGAAGAAAAACTTCTTGGGTCAAGGTGGGGTTCTGCCCCACAGCAGAGGAAACTGCCGCAAAGCCAAAATTAACCAGAAGACCCGTAGACATGCGTTCGTTGGCATGAGATGCCACCGCATGTGCGATTTCATGTCCCATCACCACCGCAATTCCTGTTTCATTTTTCGTAATCGGCAAGATCCCCGTATAAAAAGCCACCTTCCCTCCTGGCATACACCAAGCATTGACTTGCTCGCTTTTTAGCAGGTTAAATTCCCAATCCAGGTCCTTGACCAAGTCACCATATCCTTGTTCTTGTAGGTATTTTTCAACCGCAACAGCCATCTTTTTCCCAACGGCACTCACTTGCTTTCCTTCATCTGAATTCGTGACGATTTCATTGGTTTTTAAGGCTTTGGCATATTCTTCATTGACTAAGGGTTGAAGTTCTTGATTGGACAAGAATGCCAATTGACTTCTCCCGGTGAGTGGCACTTTAGTACAGGAAGAAAATAGCCCAAAGAATAGAAGAATAAATAGGGTCTTTTTCATGGATCAAATTTTAAAACTTAGTTGCGTTGGATAAACGTTTAGTTGGAATTCCTTAGTTTCACGAACGCTATTTTTACTAATTTAGTTTTTTTAAGTTGAACTCCTTTACTCATGTCTAGTACTTCCAGCCTATCCCCTGCAGCCCTTTCTTACCAGAAAAAAATGTGCAATCCACTTATTTTTTGGTTCGCCATGTTGGTCAAATTGCCTACCGCAGTATTTTGGAGATTGAAGATGGTTCGCCTTGACCGGGAACACTGTGTGGTCAGCATCCCCTATTTCTGGAGAAGTCAGAACCCTTTCAAATCCATCTATTTTGCTGCGCTTGCAGGAGCGGCCGAACTTAGTACAGGTGCCTTGTGTCAGCTTGCGCTAGCAGGTAAAGGCAGATTCAGCATGCTGGTGGTGGATTTTCGAGCAGAATACAGCAAAAAGGCAAGTACAAAAACTACCTTTAGCTGCGAACAAGGAACAGAGGTTTTTGATTTAGTTGATTCCCTAAACCCAGGTGAAAGCAAGCAAATCACCATGGTATCCTACGGCAAAAACACATCAGGAGAAGAGGTGGCACGATTTTTCATCACCTGGTCCTTCAAGCGAAAAAGCTAATCTTCCAGCAATAACTCCAAGCGAAAAAACTCTTTCAAAGCGGCCAAGACACGTTCTTTGGACCAGCCTAGAAATTCATGCGCAGTATGAAAGGTATTGAAGCGAAGGATTAACTCATCCCAAGCTTTTCGATCAAGATTGTACTGTTTCATCAATTCCTGACGTACCGAATCCGAGTCAATCACCTCTAGGTAGCCAATTCGCTGCTTCTCCCAATTCAACCACTCTTCATAGGCCCTAAGCTGCCTATTTCGCTTTGAGAAATAACTGATAGGACCATAAATGGTGAAACCTGGCGTGGGTGAGGTCGAATCAGTGGCTCCGAAGCCTACCTGCTGACTAAGTGGCTTTTCTACGACTGGCTCGTCTTCGGATAGGTACAATTTCCCATCCTTAAATCGAAAGCGATAGGGCTCAGCCTTCACCTGAAAGGTTGGGAGTAGCCTCGCCAAGTCTTGTAGCTCCACAAACAAAAATACATCAGCTGACAATGGCATTTTCTTTTCCAAAAAGCCTGGAAACTGGAAGATCAGGGTGTCGCCTTGCAAGCCTGGAATCGAAAAATAACCACGGGAATTGGTGCTAACCTTCTCTCCATCGGAATTTTTTACAACCACACCTTCCAGGTATTTTTTGTCCCAAGCATCGATCACATTGCCAGAATACTTGCGCTGCGCAGAAAGGGAGACCACCCAAAAAAAGAAGAAAAGTAAAAGAAAAATTCGCTTCATCGCTCTCCAAAAGTAGGTACTGTGGGTTAGCAAGAAAACTTAGGCATGTTAAAGAACTTTAATTCCCCTCAATTTTATGCCCTGCCCACTTCCCGGAATCTCTTAACTTTGAGCCATGAAGTTTGCACAAACCCGAATCGCTCCTACACCCAGTGGTTACCTACACCTAGGCAATGCCTATTCCTTCCTTCTGACGAAAGCCTTGGCAAAGAAGCACGGTGCAAAAATTCTCCTGAGAATCGATGATTTAGACCGTGATCGCTACAGACCAGAGTACGTTGAGGATATATTTGCCACTTTAGACTTTCTTGAAATTAAAATTGACCAAGGTCCAAAAAATAGTAAAGAGATGGAATCCACCTGGTCACAGGTCCATCGACTGCCCATTTACACCGAGAGCTTAGCCCAGCTCGAGCAAAGCAAACTCACTTTTTCTTGTACTTGTACCCGAAGTCAAATCCTTCAGATTGATCCCAGAGGCATCTATTTGGGACAATGCTTGGATAGACGAATGCCTTTAAATAAACATGAGTCCGCCTGGAGAATCAATACTTTGGATGCGGATTTTCTGGACTACATCGACTACCCCGCCACACCTAAATCAGCCCTAATTCCAGAAGAAGCGAGTTGTTACGTCGTTCGTAAAAAAGACTTGTTACCCGCTTATCAGCTCAGCTCGCTTCTAGATGACCTTCATTTTGGAGTAGATCTGATAGTAAGGGGACAAGATTTATTTCCCTCTACTTTAGCCCAACTCGACCTTACCCGAATTCTAGGGAAAGAAGAATTTGCGAAAACCACTTTTTACCACCACCCCCTACTCAAAGGACCCGATCAAAGCAAGCTATCCAAATCAGCAGGGGCCTATTCCATCCGACAGCTGCGCCAAGACGGTAAATCATTGGCAGACCTTTTTCTGCTACTTGGCCAAAGCCTAGGATTGAACCATGAACTGAGATCCTTTGATGAGTTCGAGGGAAGCTTAACGCTATAAAAAAAAGGGTTCTGACTGATCAGAACCCTTTTTCATGTAGCCAAATAAACGGCTTACTTGTATTTTGCAGCTTCTCCAGGAGCTACCGCAGATTTCTGGATAAATTGACGGATGTCCTCGTTGGAGGTTGCCAGGTCCTCCGCTCTTAGGTACATCATGTGACCCGAACGGTATCCCTTAAAATCAATTCTATTTTTCAGCTTTCCATTTGGATCGATGTGCCAAGTGCTATACTTCGCATTGAAGTAGTCTGTTCCCCCATCAAAGTATCCGGATTGAACCATCAGGTGGAGGTATGGATTTTGGCGCATCGCAGTACCCAAGTCATTCGCAGTGTTCTCGTTGCTACGATCCCATGGGTTAACTGGGCCAAAAAGATTGTAAGTCAAATCGGTGTTGTACTTCAATACGTTTTTGGCATACAAGTTAAAGGCTGGTGCAAAGGCATGATTCCAGCTCGTCAAAGCTGGATCAAAATCGTAGCGATCACCCGCTTCCATTCGGTCAAATCCTTTGTAGCGGCTATCCAAACGACCTACCGTCATGCCATCTCTTGATCGAAGTAACTCTTTCCAGAAAAAGCTAGTCGGCACCATCAGGTTGTATTGAAGGATAGACTCCTTGCTCAAACCAGAGTAATAGGCCATTTTGGTTGCAATCGCATCACGATCCGACTCGCTCAGTAATCCTCCCTTAGCCATAGCTGGAAGAATTTCATTGACAGCCATCGGTTCCACGATAGCCAAAATCTCATCCAAATCCTTAGCCTGTAATTCCGCAGGTAGTGCTTTGTGGTACCAGGCAGTGGCTGCATAATACGGCCAGTAGTTTGCCATTTTCACTGGTCCATCACGCAAAATACCCATGTCTGTAGGAGACACCAAGATCACCCCATTGAAATACATCCAATGTGAATTCTGCAATTGAGAAACCAAACCAGCCACACGGGTGGTGCCGTAGCTTTCGCCAATCAAATACTTGGGGGAAGCCCAACGATTCTGACGTGTCACAAAAGTATTGACCCAATCAGCCAAATACTTGATGTCTGAATTGATGCCGAAAAAGGTGCTGCGAGGCGTATCTTCCTTTACAATTCGGGAATAGCCTGTATTTACAGGATCGATGTACACGATATCCGCCACATCCAAAATGGAATGCGGATTGGACTTGGTGCCGTAAGGCTGAACAGGGTAACCCTCGTCATCAATATTCAATACCACCGGTCCTGTGTAGGCCAAGTGCATCCAGATTGAAGCAGATCCAGGTCCACCATTGAAACTGACCACCAAAGGTCTTTTGGCACGGTCTACTACATCTGTACGCTCGTAGTAGGTGTAAAATAAGGAGGCGATCGGCTCACCTTTCTCATCCCAAACAGGTTGGGTACCTGCAGTAGCTTTGTAAGGTACACGCTTGCCTTTGATCATGACTTCGGCGGTAGATTCCACCTTGGATTCCACTTCGATTTTACGAGTGGTCTGCGCCGTCACCATAGTTACGGTGAGGAGTAAACACGCAGCTAAGAGTTGTTTTTTCATAGTTTTTGGCAATTATTGGGTTAATTAACGCTTTTTTAAAAAGAGAGAAAAATAAATTACAGGATTGGTAGCCAGGTGCTTTAATTTCGAAATCCTGTACCCACAAGTCGTGCTATCACAACTGTTGGATACAGAATTCCAATCGTGGAGAGAAATACGGCGAGCATTTTTGACAACATATTCACAGGGGTATAGTCACCAAAGCCTACGGTCGTCAAACTGACCAAACTGAAGTACAAGTGACTCGCAAAATCTTCTTCTACCCCAGTGATTGCCTTGGAGGTAAGTGATAGGTTGAGGTTTTCGATGGAACTTCCGATGGTCAGGTGAATGATCTCAAATCCAAAAGCTCCAGTAATTGCCACCAACAAATAGACGTTGACCGCGCCAATCACTCGGTACAAGTTCACTTCTTGGTCTTTAAATAGGAGTCGAACATTCAAAAAAATGAAAACACCCATGTTCAACACACCAAAAATCCGTTCCAGCAGGTAAATATTTTGATGCACCTCTCCGATTCGAAGAAGTTTAAGTGCCACCTGCATCAGAAAAAGCGTAGTAGTCAAAACCACCAAAAGCCGATTGTTGCAGGACCAAATCCCAGTGAAAAAAAGAAAGATGAAAACGAGATTGACAAAAATCATGTTTATGTGCCCATATTCTATAAGCACTGGTAATACGAAAACAATAAATACAAGTACTCCTAACAACACCAAAAAACTAATGTCATTGACAAGGTAGTCATTGATGTGCCCAACGACCTTTTTTACCCGAGAACGCATAGTCACTTTTGTAGTCATCACTTTCAGATCGAAAGAAATCCAGTCAATACTTGCACCACTTTTCCATGAATTAACACCCGATTTCCCATTTTTTCTAAATGAAGCTCCCCGCCTCGAACACTTGCTTGGTAGGCCTTAAACTTTGTTTTACCTGTTTTCTGACTCCAATAATCCACCAAAGCGCAGTGGGCAAAACCAGTAACCGGATCTTCCGATATCCCCAAGTTGGGCCCAAAATACCTGCTCACCATATCAAACTCGTCGGATCCTGCAGCCGTGATAATAAATCCCTCTTCACTGGTTGCTGCAATTACCCCAAAGTCAGGCATCAGTTTACGAACTGCCGACTCATCCTCGAGTTCAAAAATCCAATTCCCCCGCAGCCTTGCCGCCTGCACAATGGAAGCACCAAAAAGGGTCTTTGCATGGTCTGGGTGCGTATCCACCGTGGTAGGAATCAGCGGAAAGTCCATACATACCCCCTCCTCATTTTTTGTAACTAAAAGAACTCCAGAACGAGTTTGAAAGTGAATGGTATCCTCAGGCTTCACCCATCCTTCATGAAACATCCAGTAGGCAGATGCAAGCGTAGCATGCCCACAAAGGTCAACTTCTACGGCAGGAGTAAACCAGCGCAATGAAAAGACCATTGGGTCAGCTGTCCGTTCGACAAAAGCAGTTTCGCTGAGATTCATCTCCATCGCAATTTGCTGCATCAGGTCCTGAGAAATCGAGTTTTCCAAGAGACAAACCCCCGCTGGATTCCCTGAAAAGGGCTGATTCGAGAACGAATCCAAAATTGCTATCGCTAGTTGTCCCATCAATAGGCTTGTTGAAGTACTTGAAAATGATGCATAAAATGTCCAGGAATGATCCAAAGCAGAGCCCGAGTACTCATGGGATTTCCATTGGCAGACCCTATTTCCTCAAATGAAGCAGCAGGTAGGGTTTGAACTAGACTGAGTAGGGCTTGGCGCTGGTTGACAAAATCAGCAAGTAATACGTCGAGAGGCACCGCATTAAACTCTCCTTGCTGCACGTAGGGGTCTTGATCGAATCCAGGAAGGGAATTTTTATCCCCTCTGGCGATGCAAAGTGCGCGAAAGGTCATGATGCGTTCGGTATCGATACAATGACCAAGGACCTCCTTAGGACTCCACTTGCCTGGGGCATAGGGAGTATTTTCCCAGCCTGCTGGCTTGGAACTCAAGAGCGTTTTCAATTGCTCAAGCTGCAACAACAATAAATCCGAAAAATTCGCCTCAGCGAGTTTCGAAATGTAAGTTTCGTAATAAGGAGGATATTCGCCTTTGCTAGGCAGTGAAAATGTCTTCATGTAAAAATGACTAGGTTCCATTAAAATCTGAACTAAATTTAAGCTGAACTTAAGATAGGAACCCCACCATGCGTCACATTTTATTCGCTTTCTCCCTTATCCTTTTCGCTAGCCAAGCTTTTGGGCAGCAGGTCGTCATCCGCAATCCGGAAATTCAACAGCTCGTACAGCAGGTCAATGCGGATAGTTTGAAAAAATATACCGAGAAATTGGCTTCTTTCCATAGCAGACATACCCTCAATACCGATGCTAAAAACGGAATGATCGCAGCTCAAAACTACGTGAAGGCTAAATTCACAGAGTTCTCCACCAAATCAAAAGGAAGGATGACCGCAAACATCGAAGAGTTTGTGGTACCGGGCGACGGAAGAAGGATCGTAGCAGATGCGAAAGTTGGGAATGTGATTGCTCGGCTACCGGGTACGAACCCCAATGACCCTCGGATAATTGTGGTTTCAGGACACTTGGATTCTAGAAACAAGGATGTCATGGATGCTGTTGGTGCAGCACCAGGTGCCAATGACGATGGAAGCGGTGTAGCCTTGGTTATCGAACTCGCGCGAATCCTCGCAGGCACTGAGTTTCCAGCCACCCTCCTCTTTGTGGCCTTTACTGGAGAGGAACAAGGGCTCAAAGGGGCAACCTACCTCGCAGATAAAGCAAAAGCGGAATCTTGGAAAATCGAGGCCGTGCTCAACAATGACATTGTTGGGAATAGCAGTTCCTCCGAAACCAACATCAGCAACAATACCGTCATGCGCGTATTCTCAGAGACTATCCCCTTGGCAGAGGATGAGCGTGGCGGTGCGCTACGTAGATCCATCAATTCGGACAACGACAGCCCCTCGCGGCAGTTGGCTCGCTACATCAAGGAACTTGGAGAGCGCTATGTTGATCAAATGGAAGTAAAATTGATTTATAGAAACGATCGATTTCTTCGTGGAGGTGACCAAACTCCCTTTATGAAAAACGGATTTACAGCAGTGCGTATGTCCGAGATGAATGAAAACTTCCTGTACCAACACGAAAACGTACGCGTAGAAAATGGAATTCAGTACGGCGATCTACCCGAGTTCATGGATTTTGAATACCTCCGGAAAGTAGCAGCGGTCAATCTCGCTGCGGCCGCTTCGCTCGGTCAATCTGCAGGAATGCCCCAGGAAGTAAAGATCGATGTGCGCGGCTTGAGCAACTCATCGACTTTGAGTTGGAAAGCCCCAATCCACGGAAAAGCGAAAGGATACTACGTTTTGATGCGGGAGACTTCTTCGTCTATGTGGGAGAAAAAGTTTTACACCGAAGCCACCCAGCTCAAGCTCCCTTACAGCAAGGACAACTACTTCTTTGCCGTACAGTCTGTTTCAGAATATGGAACTGAAAGTTTACCGGTGATCCCCACTCCACTTTCCCGATAATCACAGATTTCGATTTTTCAAGATTCGAATACTAACCCCATTCTGGAATCGCCAGACTGGTGGCGAAGCTTTCCATCATTTTTCAAAAAAATCTATTCATATAAATCAATTATTACATTATATTTTTATATTTTTTCAAATAAATAGCTGTTTATTTAATTTTTATTAATTTATTTAAACAGATTTTATGATTATTCGCTTTTTTACCAAAAACCAAAAAAAGTTTGAGGATCAATTAAGTTAGCTGTGGACCGTTAAAAGTATGTGGGCCGTGGTCCATGGTCTGTTAACGATTATCCGCAGAAGCAGATATCGCTATTGAGCCAGTGGCATAATTGCGGATAATCATATCAGATTTTATTTTTTTCACTGTTTTTTAATCGCTACCCATTTTTATGAACACACAAGCGCAATTTTTCAGAAGGATAAAACCGACTATTTCACCATTTTCATCTTTAGCTGCTGAGGTGGCCATCACCCTCAATGTCAGTTTGGATAGTGCCTACCGTAGAATCCGGGGGGAAAAACTCCTCGACTTCGATGAAATAAGTCTGCTTTGCCAAGGTTTCAATATTTCTGTGGATGAATTTTTCTGTTTGAACAATAGTTCTATCCTCTTTCAGTCCGGTACCAAGCCTTCCAAAAAGGATGCTTTAAAACAATGGATGGAGGACGTATACAGGCAATTGTACTACATCAATAGCTACCCCAAACGGCACCTGTATCATCTCATTAAGGACCTCCCTCCTTTTCACCATTTCTTCCATCCCGTTCTAGCTCGCTTTAAATTCTTTTTTTGGAGGAAGTCCATTTTGCCCGCAGAGGCGGCCCAACTCGAAAAATTCTGCCTACATCAGAAGCAGTTGTTCAATTACGAAGAATTATCCCAACGGATCATTCAAGCCTATGCAAAGGTTCCAAGTACAGAAATCTGGAATAAAGATGCCTTAAACACCACCTTACGACAGATTGAAACCTACCATGAGATGGGTTGGATTGAGAATAGAGAAACTACCAAAATGATTTATCTAAGTGTGTTGGAAGTAATAGGACACCTCGAAAAAATGGCTAGCCATGGCCAAAAATCGCTATTGGGCCAAAGCCCTACTTCCGACCATGGTGAATACCGACTCTACCTCAACGACATTGTATCGGGAGACAATACCTTACTCGTAGAGCTGGGAGAATGTAAAATCACCTACCTCAACCATAGTGTTCTTTATTTTGTAGGTTCCAAGGATCCCGAATTCAATGAGGTGGTTTTTCGAAACATGGAAAATGTAATCAATAAATCAAGTTTAATGAGTGGATCAGGTGAAAAAGAGCGAACACAGGTTTTCAATAAGTTACGCCAAAAGGTTTACCTCAAGCTTAAAGCTATAGACCTAAGCCCAAAAAATTAAATTATATTTTTGGCTTGAATTTCAATCCGTGTAACTTACCTCAATGATTCGTTTGCGCCATTTTATAGGATTAATCGTGCTGATTGGAGTCGTTTCCTGTGCTTCCACGGCCACAGAAAATACAAGTCAAGATCAAGGAAATCTGGTTTTTTCTGCTCCCACCTCCATAAAGGGCATGGTTTGGATACCTGGTGGTGAGCTAATCATGGGATCTGATGACCCTGGGGCCTATGCTGCTGAAAAGCCTGCTGTGAAGGTATCTGTTGCCGGATTTTGGATGGAACCCACAGAAGTGACCAATGCGCAATTCCAAAAATTCGTCACCGCTACGGGATACCTGACGGTAGCAGAAAGAGCGATAGATTGGGAAGAACTTAAAAAGCAACTCCCACCCAATACACCCAAATTGTCCGATGAAGATCTTGCTCCAGGATCCATGGTCTTTGTGGCTCCAACCCATCCTGTACCACTACATGACCTCTCGGCCTGGTGGATTTGGGTAAAAGGGGCCAACTGGATGCATCCAGAGGGGCCAGAAAGTAACCTCGAAGGTAGAGAAAATCATCCCGTAGTGCATGTAGCTTATGAGGATGCTGTAGCTTATGCCAACTGGGTGGGCAAGCGATTGCCGACCGAAGCTGAATGGGAATTTGCTGCTCGCGGGGGACTAAATAGCCAAAAATTCGCTTGGGGAGATGAATTTACCCCAGGCGGTACTTACCTCGCCAATACTTTTCAAGGTAAGTTTCCCTATCAAGATCAAGGGATGGATGGATTTGAATCCACTGCACCTGTAAAATCCTTCCCGCCAAATGGCTATGGGGCATACGACATGATTGGAAATGTGTGGGAGCTTACTTCAGACTGGTTTGATGCTCTGAAGCATGCACGAACAGCTGGGAAAGTGGCCAAGTTGGATGAGGGCATGAACCCCTGCTACAACCCAAGCAATCCCTACGCCGTGGAACGAGTGATCAAGGGTGGCTCGTTTTTATGTGCTTCCAATTACTGTGTGAACTACCGGCCTGCAGCACGACAAGGACAGGCAGTTGACTCAGGAACTTCCAATGTAGGTTTCCGTCTGGTGTCAGATAAAATCTAGTTCTTGAGATTTTTATTCAACACCAATCCGCTTCGAAACAAATTTAAATCAATTCCTCAGGAAATATGATTAG
>JBIIGH010000062.1:0-11144 GCA_044236565.1 Algoriphagus sp.
CCCCAGAATCTGCACTCGCAAATGAACTCCTCATCCAATTTATTCAAGAGCGAAAAAGCCTTGCCTTGGTGGTGGATGAATTTGGAGGGACGAGTGGAATTGTCTCTATGGAAGACATCATCGAAGAGATTTTTGGGGAGATCGAAGATGAGTACGACAACGAAGCCCTCACGGAACAATTGATCGGGGAGCTGGAATTTTTGTTGAGTGCTCGACTAGAAATTGATTATCTCAACGAGAAATATGGATGGAAATTGCCGGATGGGGATTTTGAAACACTCTCCGGATTTATCCTTTCACAAACCGAAAATCTACCCAATATAGGCGAAACTATCACCTATGGAAGGTTTACCTTTACTATTGTGTCCAAGCAAGCCCATCGAATTGAGACTGTTCGACTGAAAATCAGCGACTCAGATAATTTCTAAGGCTGGACATTGTTGGGGCTGAAATTTTGAATTTCCCCCTGAAACATCTTATTTTGCACCACTTTAAAATAAGCGAAGTCACAACCATGGCGTTAATTAAGCAAATTAGACAACGAACAGGTCTCGCAATCGGCGTAATTGCCGGCGGGTTAATCTTATTTCTTTTGGGGGGTGATTTGTTAAGCCCAAATTCTTCCCTACTCAATACCAACCAGAATATCATCGGGGAGATTGCGGGTGAAGAAATTACCTTAGAAGAGTTTTCACTGAAGGTGGAAGAATACAAGGCTTCCTTCCAGCAGCGAACAGGTAGAATCCCCGCTGAAGCGGAGATGGTATCCGTTCGTGAACAAGCATGGCAGGCCTTGATTGTAGAGCGTGTATTCGAAGAAGAATATGACAAGTTGGGCTTGACGGTATCTAGTCAAGAACTAATTGACATGGTTCAAGGAAAAAACATTGTTCCTGAACTTCGTGCACAGTTGGTCAATCCACAGACAGGCCAATTTGACAAGTCACAGCTCATCACCTTTTTACAATCTTTAGAGACTGCTGATCCAGCGCAACAAGCGGCTTGGGCGCAGCAAGAAAAATTATTTGCGCAGGCTAGAAGTCGTGTGAAGTACGACAACTTGCTCGCTACTACCGAGTATGCGACTACTGCTGAGGCAAAGTTGGAGCACAAGGCGACCAATTCCATTGCGGATGCTTCAGTTTTGTTTTTCCCCTACTACGTGATTCCTGATGGGGACATCAAGATCCAAGATTCTGAGCTTGCCGATTACCTCTCCAAAAACCAAGAGAAGTTTAAAGTAGGCAATTCTGCAAACCTAGAGTATGTTTCATTTAGCATTCAGGCAAGTGGAGAGGACTCTGCAGCGGTGATTTCAAAAATCACAGGCTTGACAGCTGAACTGAAAGCATCTTTGGAAGATTCTGTATTTGTGAGCAAAAACTCAGAAGTGCAGCAGCCATTTCAGGTGTATGCCCCTGGTGATCAGTTGCCAGTAGCCCTCACCACGAATGTAGCTGAGTTTGTAAAAGGCGAAACTTACGGTCCATTCATTACTGCCAACTCTTCCTATGTTACCTACAAGGTGGCAGACCAGTACGAAGGCACTCCAAAAATGAGAGCTTCTCATATCTTGTTTGGAACCGAAGGAATGGATGAGGCTGGCAAGGCAGCAGTTAAGACACAGGCTGAAACCGTGCTTGCAGAGATTAAGACTACTGGAAACTTGGCGGATGCCGCTAGACAATATGGTCAGGATGGTACTGCTCAAAATGGTGGAGATCTAGGCTGGTTTGCAAAAGCGGACTTCGTAGAGCCTTTTGCCAATGCAACCTATGCTGCCAAGTCCAAAGGCTTATTGCCAAACTTGGTAGAAACAGAATATGGATTCCACATCATCGAGGTGACCGAATTGCCTACTTCCATGTATACCAAATTAGCGGTATTGGAGCTGGAGCTTGTTGCATCTGATTTAACTCGAAATGAGGCTTTCAGAAATGCAGATGCATTTGTGGCTGAGAGTGGAAACCGTGATGAATTTACTGAAAATGCTACTGAAAAGGGCTTGCGAATTATTCAAGCCAACAATGTGGATGCAACTTCTAGAAATCTCAATAACATCACGGATGCAAGACAGGTGGTCATCTGGGCTTTCAGCGAGGCAGCTGTAGGAGAAGTTTCTACCGTGTTTGAATTGAATGACGCCTACCTTGTGGCTTCCCTTGTGAGCAAGAAGGAAGAGGGAGAGGCCAAATTGGAAGATGTGAAAGATCAGGTGAAGCAATTGGTCATGAACGACAAAAAAGCGGCCCTTATCAACCAAAAATTAGCGGGTAAAACTACTTTGGAGCAAATGAAAGCGGTATTCCCTGAGGCTTCGATCAATGAAGTTCCAGGATTGCGCTTGAGTGATGCAGTGATTCCAGGTATTGGATTTGCGCCAAAAGCAATCGGTACCATCTTTGGAATGAAGACCAAAGGACAGTTGACCAAGCCAGTACAAGAGGACATTGGAGTGCTTGTAGCCAAGGTAAATAATTTGACGCCAGCTGCTGCAATTGGTGATTATACTTCCTACCAGGCGCAATTGGCGCAAGGAGCTTCGCAGCGAATGACCTATCAGATCATGATGGCACTTCAGGAGCTTGCTAAGGTGAAGGATTACCGATACAAATATTTCTAAGCGGGAAGAAAGCAAAAAAAACCCATGTCTTCAAACATGGGTTTTTTTATGCCGTAATCTTCTTAGAAAGGTTTAATTTTGATTTGTGTAGCCGCTTTCTTCTAGTTGCTAATGAACACAATTGTTTAAGTTGAAGAAAATGTGCTGTGGACCGTGGACAGTCGTCAGTTGACGATTATCCGCTCTTATCAAGGTTCATTTAGTCTATTAGCAAAACGCGGATAATCATCATTTTGAGCATGAAATCTACCTTTGATACCCTAGCCTTCAAAGAAAAGTTAGAATCGTTTGGCACTTTTCCCATGCCTTACCTCTTTAAATTCATCGTTCCTTTCGGAAAGGAGTCTGAAATAGCAGCTATTTTTCCAGGGGAGGAGGTAGTCCTCAAGCCCAGCAGTGGAGGCAAGTACATCAGTACTACGATACACAAGCAGGTGGATAGTTCGGATCAGGTCATCGCCTTGTATGAAAAGGCCGCACAAATAGAAGGCGTCATTTCACTTTAATTAGCTAGCAGTATGTGGATAGAAGAATCAAACCAATTGAAAAAGAGCTTTACTTTTTCTGATTTTACGGAAGCCTTCGCCTTTATGACACGGGTGGCGTTCTTAGCAGAATCCCATCAGCATCATCCAAATTGGTTCAATGTCTACAATCGGGTAGACATCGCACTGACTACGCATGATGCGGGAAATGTGGTGACCGAAAAAGATCGGAAATTAGCGAAGGCCATAGATCAATTGCTGGCATGAGTCAGGCCGTAGTCAATTTGTTCTTGGTGCCTACCCCGATAGGCAATCTTCGAGACATTACCCTGCGGGCTATTGATACGCTTCAATCCGTAGATGTGATCCTCGCTGAGGATACACGAACGAGTGGCATCTTGCTAAAGCACTTGCAGATTTCTAAAAACCTGCAGAGCTACCATAGCTTCAACGAGCACAAGGCCGTGGAAAAGTTGGTGGAGCGGATGAAAAAAGGGGAAACTTTTGCCTTGATCAGTGATGCTGGCACCCCTGCAATCTCTGACCCTGGATTTCTATTGGTACGGGCTATCATCGCTGCAGGGCTGGAAGTACAGTGCCTGCCAGGCCCTACGGCCTTTGTTCCTGCACTGGTGGCTAGCGGCTTACCCAATGACCGATTTGTGTTTGAAGGCTTTTTGCCCCATAAAAAGGGAAGAAAAACGCGTATCGATGCCTTGATTCAGGAGACTCGAACGATGATTTTTTACGAATCTCCCCATCGCTTGCTCAAAACCTTGGAGCAACTCTCAGAAGCATTTGGTGCAAATCGTCAGGCTGCTGTTGCTCGAGAACTATCCAAACTGCACGAAGAAACAGCTAGAGGCACCTTGGTGGAACTTATTGACTACTATCAGGTAAATCCCTTAAAAGGAGAAATCGTGCTCGTGGTGGCAGGTTGTGCCGAGCAGCGCGAGACTAGAGCCGAGAAGCAGGAAAAGAAGCAGGCGGAATGGAAAAAAGAAAAGAAATCCCGCGACTAAGTACCCTAAACTACTCACTATGCTGACCTCAGCCCAACTCTCCCAGCTCTTGGATCTTACGCGAAAGGTTGCGGAAGATGTGGGAACATTTATTGAAAAGGAGCGACTGCATTTTTCCATGGATCGCGTGGAGCATAAGGGCTTCAATGACCTTGTTTCCTATGTGGACAAGGAAGCGGAGCAGCAGTGTGTGTCTCGCTTGCAGGAGATTTTTCCGGAAGCAGGATTCATTACCGAAGAGGGAACCAATACCACGCAGGGGGAAACCTACAACTGGGTGATTGATCCCTTGGATGGGACGACCAACTTTATCCATGGGCTTCCTGTTTTTGCCGTGAGTATTGCATTGATGGAGCAGGAAGAGGTAGTGCTAGGTGTAGTGTATGAGGTGAATCGGAAGGAGTGTTTTTATGCGTACAAGGGAGGTGGTGCCTTTTGCAATGGAGTAGCGATTCAGGTAAGCAAAGCTCCGAACCTTACAGCCTCCTTGATTGCTACAGGATTTCCCTACTACCAGTTTGACCTAATTGATCGGTACATGGCCATCATGAAATCGCTCATGCAGAAGACCCATGGCCTCCGTAGGCTAGGTTCCGCCGCAGTGGATCTTTGTTATGTCGCTGCAGGCAGGTCGGAGGGGTATTTTGAGTACAATCTCAATTCCTATGACGTGGCAGCTGGCGTGCTACTCGTGCAGGAAGCAGGAGGACAGGTTACAGACTTTGAAGGGGGTAGAGACTTTATTTTTGGGAGGCAAGTGGTGGCGACAAACCGATTGATCCACCAAGAACTTATGGAAGTTGTGGGGGAGCATTGGGATTCATCAGCCCAATAGGAAGTGCCAAATGAGTAAGGTGAGTGCCGATAGGGGAATCCCTAGGCCAGCCAATAGCGCCGCCAGCTTGGGTTGGAGGCCAAACTCCATTGCCAGCAAGGATCCAGTGATCATGGGTGCCATCCCACTTTCTAAGACCGTTACTTTAAATACTAGGCTGCTGGTAGGCATAAAAAATGCATAGAGCCCCCAAATAAAGGCAGGAGCAAGTAGGAGACGGTAGCTCAAGCCAAGCCAAAGGTACCTGGATTCAATCCATTTTTTATCGAAGGTGATGCTCAGTCCGATGACTCCCAAAGCAACGGGTGCCATGCTGCTGCTGATCAGTTGCAGACTAGGGAGAAGCCTGGTGGGGACTGGTAGCTGTAGCAAGCTCATTAGCAGACCAAGTACTAGGAAAATGAAGGGAGGGAACTTCAGCATCTTGAGTAAGGTGCCCCTAGCGGAGGGATTGCCCTGCCCATACTTGGAGCCAACCCATACTCCCAGCGTACTGACGATCAGAAAAGACCCCCCTTGGTCAATCAAGAATGCAGTAGCCAATGCCTCATTTCCATACAGGAGGGCTACAATGGGAAAGCCTAGAAAGGAAGTATTGGCGAGTCCGCAGACCAAGATCAAGCATCCTGTCAAGCTGCTGCTCCACTGGTACTTTTTTCCAACAAACCCGAAGATGCACCAAGAAAGTAAAAAAGTAAGCCATGCTGCGGCGGGAGCAAGCCCCAGGTTCCAGGAGAGTTGTAAGGGAGGAATATGGAGTAGGGCAAGGGCGGGGAGTACCAGGTAGATCAGGTAAAACTTTCCGAACTGCATTACTTTTTCTTTTGGAAAGGAAGGGAATAGCTGCAGTAAAACCCCACAAAAAAGACAGAAAATCGCAATCCAAAGGCCCATAAGAACGGGGTAATGAAGAAGTAATTTTAGAGTAACCGAAAGATAATGTAAACTACTTGTAACCAAATGATTGTCAAACTAGTTTTAGCTAAAACACTGGGGCAATCATGACAAAACACATCCCTATTTACATCGAAGGCGAGAAATGGATTCCACTCACCTATTTTTCTGATCAAGAAAAAAAGTCATTTAAAGAATGGCTTCCAAGCTACCGGCTCAAAAAAGTAAAAATGCCTGGTTTGGTGCTTACCGAATGTTTGGACTTTAAAACCTATGCCTGCTGGTTGCGACTGAAGGAGCTCAGCTATACCAAGGTTCCAATTTTTGATTTTTAATCTAAGCCTACCTGTTTTCGCTTGGTTTCAAAGTAACTTTTTAGCTGAGGGTACCAGTCGCTTTCGGTTTCTGGAAACCCATCCAGCACCAGTTCCATATTGCCTTCTATCCCATCTTGGTTGAGCTGCATCCCCTCAATCAAGTAGATGACTTCCTCCAAACTTAGTGGCTCTTCGCTTGAACTCGGGTACAGGAGGTAATCGTTGCCATAAAAGTCTACCGCTTCGTACTGGATTTTTTGATCGATCGCATGCCCATAGATGCTGATCTGCTCCCCCCAAGTACTTTCTGGGTAATGCAATCGCAGCAGCAGCACAGAAGTGATGCCTTCGGAAAAATAGGTGGGCGGTCTAAATAAAAAGTCCATAGGTCCTTGAATTGGCCTTTAAAGTACTGCATTTCTCCTCAAGAATGGAAAAGGGGATTCGTTTTTTGGCGGCTAAAGAGAAATTTCAATTTAAGTAAGTCACAAGTGGGTCATTGGATTGGATAATCAGGACTTTAAGGCTATTTTTGAATTTCCGATTTCACCTGAGATTTTACATTTCCCGACAGATTTTATTGCGTTTAGCTATACTCGATTATGAAAAGAGATACACTAATTTTTGACCTTATTTCCAAGGAAGAGGACAGACAAAAGAGAGGCATCGAACTGATTGCTTCCGAGAACTTTACTTCCAAGCAAGTGATGGAAGCTGCCGGCAGCGTACTGACCAATAAGTATGCGGAAGGGCTTCCGAGCAAGCGTTATTATGGCGGTTGTGAAGTGGTGGATGAAATTGAGCAATTGGCGATTGATCGAGCCAAGAAATTATTTGGTGCTGCTTGGGCCAACGTTCAGCCGCACTCTGGAGCGCAGGCAAATGCTGCAGTATTTCTCGCCTGCCTGAATGCTGGAGATGCAATTTTGGGTTTTGACCTTGCCCATGGAGGTCACCTGACGCATGGTTCTCCTGTCAATTTTTCTGGGAAGCTTTATCAGGCCAATTTTTACGGCGTGGAAGAAGCTACAGGGGTAATCGATTACGATAAGGTGGCGGAGAAGGCAATTGCTGTTCAGCCAAAAATGATTATTTGTGGGGCTTCTGCCTATTCAAGAGACTGGGATTATGCCCGTCTTCGCGAGATCGCCGATGAGGTAGATGCCTTGTTGCTTGCGGATATATCTCACCCATCCGGTTTGATTGCTAGAGGGCTTCTCAACGATCCTTTGGAGCATTGCCATATCGTGACTACCACGACGCACAAGACACTTCGTGGTCCTAGAGGTGGTTTGATCATGATGCGGGAAGATTTTGACAATCCTTGGGGATTGACTACGCCTAAGGGAGAAATCAGAAAAATGTCTGCGCTTTTGGATATGGGAGTTTTCCCAGGAACGCAAGGTGGTCCTTTGGAACACATCATTGCGGCCAAGGCAATAGCCTTTGAGGAAGCACTTTCGGATGAGTACATGGACTATGTTGTTCAAGTCAAATTGAATGCTTCGGTGATGGCGGATGAATTTGTATCTCGTGGGTACAAGCTTATTTCAGGAGGTACAGACAATCACCTGATGCTAATTGACCTTCGGAATAAGGACTTGACTGGAAAGCTTGCCGAGGAAACCCTCGGAAAAGTGGACATCACGATCAACAAAAACATGGTGCCTTTCGATACAAAGTCACCTTTTGTCACTTCTGGGATGCGTGTAGGAACTGCTGCAGTGACTACCCGAGGACTGAAGGAGGCGGACATGAAAAAAATCGTGGACCTGATCGATAGAGCCCTTCAACATCATGCTGACGATGCCGCACTTGCTCAAATCAAGACGGAAGTCAATGCATGGATGGTTCAATTTCCTTTGTATTAATCCAAATAGTTTAAAGTGGCCTTAGATCAATATAAAGACGAAGAAGAAGAGGGTGGAATGTCCTTTTTGGATCATTTAGAAGCCTTACGCTGGCATTTGCTGCGTGCAGTCTCTGCAGTACTGATTTTTTCAGTGGCTGCATTTATTGCGAAAGACTTCATTTTCGGGGTGTTGATCTTGGGACCATCCAAAGTTGATTTCTGGACCTATCGCGTACTTTGTGATTTGGGTAGTTACCTTGATATTCCAGCACTTTGTATCGATCAATTGCCATTCACGATCCAAAGTCGTCAGATGACTGGACAGTTTTCCATGCACATGACTTCCAGTATTGTGGTAGGTTTAATTGCTGCCTTTCCCTATTTGTTTTGGGAGGTTTGGCGCTTTATTAGCCCCGGCCTATACGACAAAGAGCGGAATGCAGCTCGAGGTGCAGTAGCCTTTGTAAGCTTTCTTTTCCTTTCAGGAGCAACATTTGGGTACTATGTTCTTACCCCAATGTCGATCAACTTCCTTGCCAACTACCAGCTGGACCCTAGCATTGCGAACGAATTTGACATCACCTCCTATGTCTCTACCTTGACCATGTTGGTGTTGGCTTCTGCAATCATGTTCCAGCTGCCTGTGGTGGTTTACTTTTTGTCCATGTCTGGCTTGGTGACTTCCAAGATGTTGAAAACATACCGAAGACACTCTATTGTAGTTATCCTAATTGTATCAGCGATCATTACTCCCCCAGATGTGGTGAGCCAGTTGTTGATTGCCATGCCCATCCTGGTGCTGTACGAGGTAGGGATACTGATAGCCAAGCGTTTGGAGAAAAAAAGAGCGATTAAGCAAGCTGAATTTGACCGCAATAAAGACGCTTAATAAGTGATGACAAAGCGAATCGCAATCGGAGGTGACCATGCAGGTGTAGGATACAAGGAGCAGCTAAAGCAGCACTTGGGCACACTTGGCTATGCCGTGCAGGACTTTGGACCCTTTTCCACTGCTTCTGTAGATTATCCAGATTACGTACACCCACTTGCACTAGCTATAGAAGCTGGGGAATATGACTTCGGAATCGTGATTTGTGGGAGTGGAAATGGTGTGGCCATCACAGCCAATAAGCACCAAGGCATCCGTGCTGCACTTTGCTGGAATGAGGAGTTGGCCGCCTTGTCTCGACAGCACAACGATGCGAATGTGCTCGCCATCCCTGCTCGATTTATTTCCTATGAGTTGGCCGAAAAGATGGCAGAACTCTTTTTAACCACCCCATTTGAAGGGGGAAGGCACCAAAGCCGGGTCACTAAAATTTCCTGTTCCTAGAATACCAAAAAGGGTCTTGATTTTAAAAATCAAGACCCTTTTTGGCTCTTATTTTTTTGAGATTATCCGCGTTAGCATAAATCCCCAAAGTAAAGAATGGTTGAAGTTCAAGAAAATGAGCTGTGGACTGGGCACCGTCAGCCGTGGACGATTATTCTCTTTATCCGCTTTTTAACCAACACCCAGAGAAAATTAGGTTTGAAGTTCAAGAAAATGAGCTGTGGACTGTGGCCCGTCAGCCGTGGACGATTATCCGCAGTGACGGATACTCAATTTGAATCACAGATTGGATTGCGGCTAATCTAATCCCTCTATTTTTTACCAGCTAGTTGGTCTGCAAGGAGCAGGGCGGTGTAGAGGTTGGCAATTTTTCCTGAGGCACACAGGTCTTCCAATGCGCGTTCTTGATCCCCTACCCGAACTTGGAGGGGAATGGGGATGCCGGAATCTAAGATGACCCGCTTCACCTGCACAGCAGAGAGTTGAGGATAGAGCGACCGAATCACTGCGGCCATGCCTGCCACGGCAGGTGCAGCCATAGAGGTGCCTCCTTCAAATCCATAGGAATCGTCAGGTAGCGTGGAGTAGATCTCATCTCCAGGGGCAAAAATATCCACACTCCGCTTTCCATAATTGGAAAATGAGGCAACCATATCAGGGCCATAGTTTGGCGTCAAAGCACCAATGGTCAAGTAATTGTCATTCATCGGTGAGGGCATCTGGCTGTACTGATCATTTGGATAGTTGCTGTTTGCAGGATCATCCAAATTAACCCCATCATTGCCTGCGGCATGTACGAACAGCACATCCTTTGCTGCCGCGTATTGCAAGGCTTCTTGCACCCAAGAGGCATTGGGAGAGAGTTTCTTTCCAAAGCTTGCATTGATCACCTTGGCACCCTGATCTACGGCATAGCGGATGGCCAAGGCAATATCCTTGTCGTATTCATCTCCATCAGGCACGGCGCGTAAAGCCATCACTTGAATCCCTTGAGCCACGCCTTTCACTCCTTTTTTTGTAGCTCTGCTTGCCGCCAAAATTCCTGCCACATGGGTACCATGACTCTCGGTGTCTTTGAGATGGGTAGGATTGCCATTGCCATAGTTCCGATCTTGGAGATCATATGGATTGTCTCCAACTGGTTTTCTTCCGTCAAACTCCAGGTTCAGGTTGAAATCCAATCGAGACTGGTAATACGTAATTCCTTCCCTTAAATCTGCCAGCGCCGAGGGGATATCTTGTCCTGTGGCCATCACCTGACTTATCATCCATATTGCTCGCTCTTCCTCCTCTCCTTCAGGGACATACCTTTCAAGATCTTTCAGGGTATAGGTTTCCTTCCCTATTTTTTTCTGGAGGCTTTGATGTGCAGCACTGATGAATTTTTCAATCTGTTCAAATTGAGGCACGGATGCTTTCGCGGCTGCGAGCTCAGTTTCATAGAGTGCGCCTGCCTTTTTTTGAAGGATCGTATCCCCTAAATTTTTGGCTAGAATCCGCACAAACTCAAGTTGCTCCTCGGAGGATTCCCCCAAAAAATTATAGCCATGCACATCGTCCACATAGCCATTTTGGTCGTTGTCAATCCCATCTCCCGCGATTTCCTTTGGGTTTTTCCAAAGTACCTCCTTGAGATCTTCATGGGCAAGGTCGATGCCAGAGTCAATGATGGCCACGAGTATGGGTTGCCCTTTTCTCTTTTTGATGAGTTCAGCATAGGCACGATCGATACTCATCCCGGGTACCGTATCTTGGATAGGATCCAAATGCGCCCAGCGGAGCA
>JBIIGH010000080.1:0-9878 GCA_044236565.1 Algoriphagus sp.
CCACTAAGCCAAATCTGCTACCGACTAAATTTTTCTTGGACAAGACACTCAATCCTAACATGAGGATCACTATTCCAGGAATCGCAAGGAGACCTAGGCCAGCGGCGGCGAGTCCAGTAGGGATTAATTCAGTGACCATTTCTAAGGGAAATACATCCGTGGTCCCGTAATAAATGGGATCAATAATTCCTAAGTATAGCGAGAAGGCGACCAAGGGCGCACCTACTAGCACGATACCAAAAATGAAAATAATCAACCCAAAAAAGACGCGCAGTAGGGTAAGTAAGAATTTGCCCAAGGAACCTAAGGCAGAGCCTAGGGCTTCAATCACCTGTCCCAATACTCGGAATGGGGTCATGACGACCTTTTTGATGGTGGATTCAAAGGGTGTTTCAGGTGCTGGCGGAACAGGATTGATCGTTTCCTTAAGTGTGGAGTCGATGCTATCCAAGGTAATTTCTCCTCCCTTCATTTTGATGCGCTCCGTGATGGAACTTGCTACAGGGGTGATGATCCAAAGAATGAGGTAAATCACAATACCTGATCCTCCAGCAAAAGTGAGAAATACAAAGGCAAGGCGAACATAGAGTTCCTTTATTCCAAAGTAGGCAGAAAGTCCACTGGCTACACCCCCAAGAACTTTATCGTCTGGGTTTCGAAACAGTTTTTTGATTTCTTTATCTTCTTCTTGGGTATGGGATACCGGAAGAATCACCCACAAGACGATGTAGGCGATTACCGCAAGTGCCCCAAATCCAAAGTTGACCTGAACCCAGCCAAAGGGATTGAAATCAAACAAATCAAAATTGATGTTTCCGGTAAATAGCAGGAGAATGGCAATCAATCGGATCCAAAGTGCATCGATGGCAAAATAGTGGGCGATGCCAGCACAGACCCCACCCAAGATCTTTTTGGATTCCAGTCGCATGAGTTTTTTGTACCCGCCAGTGGCTGAATTCGGAGGAGTCACATACTTGTAGAAGTCATCTGCAGCGGGAGCTTCTTCTTCATTAGCTTCCTGCTTTTCTTCCAAGGCGCTGAAATCCGCAATGGTTCCCATTTTTTCAATCAGTCGAGTCACATTTTCTGCAGTGATCACTTGATTGTTGTTTTTCAAGTAGGAAAGAAAGATTTCTGCAATTCGATTTTCGATGTCGGAAATGATCTCTTTGCTGTCGGAATACCCGGAAAAATGCGTATTGATGCTTTCTAGGTAGTTTTTGAGGGTGTCGTATCCATCTTCTTCGATATGGAATAAAATACCGCTGATGTTGATGCTAAGTGTCTTTTTCATGAGTTATTCGAAGTAGCAGGGGATTTCTTTTTAGTGATTTGAGTGATGGATTGAACCAATCCTTTCCAAGTGGCTGCGAGGCTTTTCAAGGCGATTTGACCTTCCTCCGTGATGGAATAATATTTTCTGGGTGGGCCTGCGTCGGATTCTACCCAGCGGTAACTGACTAGTTCCGCGGATTTGAGCCTGTTGAGCAGGGGGTACAGGGTACCTTCTACGACGATCATCTGAGCTTGCGTCAGCTCATCGATGAGGTCAGAGGTGTAGACTTCCCCCCTCGAGATAATGTGCAGTACGCAGTACTCCAGGAGTCCTTTGCGCATTTGTACTTCGGTGTTGGTTAGATTCATAAGGGTAGTAAATGGGTCCCGCTCTGGCAGGAAGTTGGTTACTCGTTACCAACTAAAAGAAAAAGTAGTACCAAATTTTTACTAGGGTACCTTGTATAACCTAATTCTAGGTGATCCATCCCCAAATTTTTTTCTGATAAATTGCTAAATACTTGATTTTTAGGTGTTTTTAGCGTAACTTATACTATTGATTATCCCTCAATTTTTATTCTGATTTATTTTTTTGGTGTTTAAGTCCTCGCGATGTTGTTCACCTTTAGCACAACAAAGTGACCGAAAATGTACATTTTTTTGAGTTCATTCCGCTGGTGTATTGAATTGCTGTAATGGTTTTCTGCCGCTTTAGCCACCTGCATTGCTTTTATTTTTTCAGTGTGTTCTTCCCATTTTTTTCATGGAGCTCCCCTCCGCTAACGCAACTTACAGATGAGATTTTATTCCTTTTTTCTACTTTTTTGTCTTGGGATGGGCCTTCCAACCTTCGCCCAAGACTCGCCTTGGTTTCGGTATGACCTGACCTACTACAAAATTCAGACGGCTGCTACTGGGATGTATCGCATTCCAGCCAGCAGTTTGGCTGTTCTGGGTATTCCCTTCAAAAAACTAGACCCTCGATACCTGAGGCTCTACCATCGAGGAAAAGAAGTAGCTGTATGGGTAGCCGGAGAGGAGGATGGTCGACTTGATTCGGAGGATTACCTCGATTTTTTAGGGGCAAAAAACGACGGTACCTTAGACCAGAAGCTGTATCGCGAAGGACTAGCTCTTCCAAATCCCTACACGAATACCTATTCGGATACCACCGCTTTTTTTCTGGCCTACACCCCAGACGAGCGAGGCAAGCGGATGGAATTTAGGGCCCTGCCTGCAGCAACTCTTCCACCTGCAACTTCTTTTCGAAAGGAAGAGGTACAAGTCTTTTCCAACAACTATTCCTTAGGCAAATCCCAGCGCTGGGGCCTCCGAAGTACAGCATTTGAGGATGGGGAGGGCTGGATGAGTTCGGTGATTGCTCCTGGATTAGACCTGGATTTTCAACTGGATTCTACTTTTGCAAAATTGGATTCCCAATCCATTTCTTTAGTACTCGGCTGGGTGGGTCGCTCTCCGCAGGAGCATGTACCCTTACTTTGGTTGGGCACATCTTCCAAAGTCCTTCGAACCCTTCCGAGTCCTCAATTTTCTGGATTTGAATCGCTCCAACAATCCCTGGTACTTCAGCAAGAGGATATCCAAGAAGGAAAGCTCAGGCTTCATTTGGCAGCAGATCCTGCTCGAAATGGAGATTATTTTTCACTGGCTTTTGCCCAACTTACCTACTCATTGCCCAAAGGTAAATTTGGTGCGCGACCTACTCCCCGAAGATTTACAGTTGAAGCCATGCATGCGGTACGCTTTCGGGATTATCGAACTTTGGCGGCAAACTACCTCTTGGTCGGGCACCGGCAATTGGAGCAGCCTTCGACGCAGCATATCAATCCCCTTCAAGCCTATGCAAGGTATCGAGCCTCCGCTGCCGGTGGCAGTTTTGATACCCTGGTGCTGCGAATGGAGGAATTGTACGATCAATTTGCCTTTGGGGAACGGACTCCTTGGGCATTGCATGCATTTTTAAAGTTCTATTGGCCGATTCATCGTCCCCAGTTCTTGTTGTTGGCAGGTAGATCCATAGCCCCTTTTGCGCAAGCTTGGGTAGAAAATGCCTCGGTCTTCTACCGAAACGCTCCTCAATCCTTTGAATTTCAAGACCTAGTTCCGGCTGCGGGTTTCCCTGCCTCTGATTCCTACTTTGTGAAGGGGCTGCAGCCCGAGGAACCCGAATTATCGGCGATGGCGGTGGGGCGCATTCCTTCCAAGAGCTCCCAGGATCTTTCCAATTACCTAGGCAAAATGATTGATCAAGAGAGTTCGGGGATAGCTGGGCCTCAACGAATCCTCCATCTCGTAGGAGGGATGAATCCTGCGGAGCTGGCTCGGCACAGTAGCTATCTGGCGGGCTTTGCGGCGCTAGCAAAAAGTGGATTGCCTGAAGTGGAGGTGACTAAGTATACTAAAGAGTCGGCAAACGAAGTCCAGCGGATTGATTTGAGCAAGGACCTCAACGCGGGTGTTTCGCTGATCACCTACTTTGGGCATGGATCCTTGTCCTCCAACGAACTGGATTTTGGATATGTCTCCGATCCCAACTTTAGCTATGCCAATGCGGGAAAGTATCCTCTGCTGCTGATCAATGGTTGTGAATACAGCAATGCCTTTGGTCCAAGCTATAGTCAAGGGGAGGATTGGCTGCTGACGCCGAAGAAAGGAGCCATTGGGGTGCTTTCAACTTCTTCCTTGGGGGTGGATCTTTTGCTCAAGCGCTACACAGAAATCTGGTACAAGCACCTGTTTGCAGTTGAGTCAGCGGCGAAGCCACTCAGCCTTGGAGAAGTCATGCTTCGAACTGAGCGGGAGTTTTTGCTTCGCTACGGTCCAAGTCTGGAACATCAAGCGCAACTGTCCCAATACCTGCTTTTGGGCGATCCAGCGGTACGGATTTTGAGCAATACGCAGCGGTAATCCAATTTAGTTGGATTTGGGGATTTTGGGGTGACTGACTTTTGCAGCTCTGCTTTTCGTTTGCCAGCGTTTACCGAATTTCTTGTCCAAAAGTCAGGAGGTTGTGGTCTGGATCCAGGAGTGAAAATTCCCTCATGCCCCAAGGTTTGGTTTCCAAGGGTCCATTGGGATGGATCGCCACTTTCCGCTCCAAAAAGTACTGGTAAAGCTTGTCAATTTCTGCTGTTCTTAGGTAGACCTGTCCGTAGTTTTGAAGAACGTCCAATCCTGGAAAAAGAAAAAAATGGAGTTCAATCGCATCCTTTTTCACCATCAGGTAATCGGGGTAATCATGGGTTCCCAGCAGTTCAAATCCCAACTGCTCCAGGTAGTAGGCCTTGGTGATGGCTTTGTTGCGCATGGGCAACTTGGGGACGATGCTTTGAATCATGATTTGGGGTTTTTCTTGTTCCAAAAATACCAAATTCCCCAGATACTCCCAACAAGTAGCAGTCCAAGGATCAGCCAATCCTGAGGATCTTTCATAGAGGCTTGTGCATCCAAAAAAGACTGGGCTGCCATCCCTGAAGCAAATGCTAGGATGGTTCTTGGGAGCATGCCTGGGAGTCCAAAGCGAATGATTTTTGAAAGGGGAATTCCCAAAGAGGCAAACAGAAAATTGGAAATCGCAAAGGGAATGAGTGGACTGATTCGTACAAAAAACACCAATCCTGCTGGCTGTTCGATTCGTTTCTCGATTTCCTCCTGCAAACTCGGGTGGCGTGCATACAGGATCGTTCGGAAGTCTGCATTGAGCCACTTGCCCAAGGAATATCCCAGAACATTGGCAAGAAGGTAGGCGATCACGAGGTGAGGAAATACGGTCCATCCCCAAAAGAAGCCTGAGGCAAGTGCAGTAAAGGTGGTGGGGAGGAAGGCTAGCCCAACTAGGAGGGTGAGGATGAGAATCAGGAGAACTTGTTCCCCAACTCCCGTCACCGAGATCTGCTCCAGTTCCTGATACCGCGTGCTGAGAAACAGCGAACCCAGGAGGGGAACAAAGCTCACCCAAATCCAGCCTAGCGTGGTGATCGGATGACTGCGGAAGTAGCTGCCCAAGTCCTTGAAAATGCTGTCCTTTTTTGTCATCTTTGACTCGCTTTTGAAGTAAAAGCCAGCAAGTTTAGCACCTAGCTTTGGAATTACGAGCATTTATCCAAAATAGGTTTTGAATTCGATGTAAACCCAACCTCCTAAATTCACTTTAGATGAAATTTGGTACCAAAGCCATCCACGCGGGCGTAGCTCCGGATCCTTCCACAGGAGCCATCATGACTCCTATTTTTCAAACCTCCACCTACGTTCAAAAATCCCCTGGAGATCACCTGGGCTACGAGTATAGCCGTACGCACAATCCTACCCGAACGGCCTTGCAGCAAAGTTTGGCCGCTTTAGAAAACGGAAAGCATGGCATTTGCTTTTCCTCTGGTTTAGGTGCCATCGATTCAGTAGTTAAGCTATTTAACCCTGGGGATGAAATTATCTCCACCAATGACTTGTATGGCGGCACCTACCGCTTGTTTACCAAGGTATTTGAGCGCTACGGCATCAAATTCCATTTTGTGTCCATGGCAGATCCAGAGGCACTTTCTTCGCTAGTCAACGAGCGTACCAAGATGGTTTGGGTGGAGACACCTACTAACCCGATGATGAACATCATCGACCTCAAGGCCATGGCTCGCTTTTCGAAGAAGCATGGTTTGCTGCTTGCGGTGGACAATACCTTTGCCTCGCCTTACCTACAGAATCCGCTGGATCTGGGTGCTGACATTGTGATGCACTCCGTGACCAAGTACCTCGGTGGCCACTCGGATGTCGTGATGGGAGCTTTGATCGTGAATGACGATGAACTCGCTGCGCGCCTAGTCTTCTTGCAAAATGCCTGTGGCGCTACTCCAGGACCTCAGGATTGTTTCTTGGTGCTTCGTGGGATCAAGACCCTTCATCTCCGTATGGAGCGGCACTGCCAAAATGGAAAAGTGATTGCTGAGTATTTGAAAACACATCCCAAGGTAGCCAAGGTCTACTGGCCTGGCTTTGAAGATCATCCCAACCACCAAGTAGCCAAGGATCAAATGCGCGATTTTGGAGGGATGATTTCCTTTACTTTGGTAGGCAATAAGTTATCGGATGCGAAAGTAGTGATGGAAAATTTCCACCTCTTTGCTCTGGCAGAATCCTTGGGTGGTGTAGAATCCCTTTGCGGCCATCCTGCGACCATGACCCATGCGTCTATTCCGAAGGAAGAGCGTGAGAAAGTTGGTTTGGTAGATTCCTTGATCCGACTAAGTGTAGGTGTGGAGGATGTAGAAGACCTCAAAAAAGACCTGGCTGAGGCACTTGCAAAAATTTAAAAATAAGTGAGATTATCTCCAATGGATCCCCGCTGTTAGATTATAGCGGGGATTTTTTTTTCTCTCGACTTAGCCTCCGACTTTACGGAGTAAGCTCAGCGCTTGTTTTTCGAGAGTCGTGGCCAAGGCCTTCTTTTCATCTTTCAGTTCCTTCACCCAGTCCAGGTATTTTTTAGACACGGCTTCCTGTTGCCCGATAAAGTGGGTCAAACTCTGCAAGTTCAGGTGGTTGGCATACCAAGGTTTTAGTCCATTTTTGAGTTGCTCCAGTTCCTCGTGAACTTGAGGAAGGTAGATGGGATTCAAACCTAGATGAATCAGCAGATTTTCCAAAATGATCACTTTTCGGAGCCCCTCAAAAAGATCTCGGAAGCCTTGCGTGGAAATGGGAGAACTCACTTCCTTCCCTAAGTAGCTGAGTTCCTCCTGCACCAATTGGTGGATGGAGGTGGTGAGGACCAAGGGCTTGATGCCTTTGCTGGCCTCATGTGCCTTTTCGAGGTATTCCTCCCACATTTTTAAGGAGCTTCCCACCATGAGGTCAAAGGCTTCTTTTTGCATTCCTCGTTTCTGCTCGTTCAAATAGGTTTTGAAGCTGTCAAAAGCGAGGGAAAGGGTTTTTTCACGCTGCTTGAGTCCTGTTTCCACCAATTTGAGGTGGTGGATTTTTTTTAAGGACTTTTTTAGGGTCTTCAGTGGAAAAAATAAGGAGTAGCCCAGGTGTTTTTGTTCGAAATGAATTTTCTCCAATAGCTCGGAATAGAGTTCTAAAAATTCCAATTGTTCCAAAAGGGCAATGGCCTTGGAAGACTTGATTTCCTTTCCAAGTTCTAGAAAAAGGGCTTTTGCCTGTTGGTGTTGGTGTGAAAAGAGCTGAAATACAGGGGATTTCATTCTGAGCGGTTCTTAGGAAATTTTCACCAAGGTGGCGCCGTAGCCCCACTGGTCTTTCTGTGTGTCTTGAAAGTAGGAAATATTTCTAAGTTGGCTCAATCGCTTGTGAATTTCTTTTCGAAGAACCCCATTTCCTATGCCGTGGATGAAGGTGATTTGGTCCATTCCGGCGGCGATGGCTTGGTTGAGATTTTTTTCAAAGACCTCCAATTGAATCCGTAGCATCTCGGAGTTGCTCAAGCTGTCCGGCTTGGGATGGAGGGCTTCGATATGCAGGTCAATGGAGGCAGAAGGTGCCTGTACCTTTGTGGCTTGCGGTGTAGGGGTAAGTTGATTTAGCTCGGCATTCAGCCCTCGAATGTCTAGTTCCTTGGTGGTATTTTCCAAGCCAAACAGGTAGGCATTCTTGCCAATCAGTGGAGACTTGCTGAGATGCTTAAAAAATTGAGTGGGCTTCATTTTTAGTTGCCGCTCAAAGGCAGGGATAGCGCGATTCAACTTGGCTTGAATGGGAATAAAGCGTAGCAGAAAAGCGGGCCATTCGTCCAGTTCCTTGAGGATGCGATCGTCAATTTTTTTGGCCTCCCCGGCACCAAGTGCTCCTGCAAAAAGGGTTCGGTGGTTGGTTCCATACACTTCAGAAGCATGGGATAGGTAGGGTTGTACGCTATCGTTGATCAGGTAGAGGCTTAAGCTTTGGTCGTTGATCGGGACAAATGCAAGGTACAAGCCTTGGTCTTTCGGGGCAGAAATTGGCAGTGGTGTGTCAACAGGAGCTGGGGTACTGCTGCTCTCACCAAAGTAATTTTTCTCGGCTTCTGCCACGAGCACTACCTCGGATTTGAGTACAGGGATGACGAAACCGTCCTCGATTTCTACTTCGATCCGTCCTCCTGGGGATACTTTGCGAATGATGCCCTCTTCTTTGCCGTGCAGGACGCGTACTCGATCTCCTATATTCATGTCAATGCTTTTTTGTAGGTTTCTATGGCTCTATTGCGGGCAAATTTATGCTCCACAATCGGCTGGGGGTAGCTCGAAGTCCCCAATTCGGGCACCCATTTTTTGATGTAGCGCAGGTCTTTGTCAAACTTCTCGGTTTGGGAGTCAGGGTTGAATACCCGAAAGTAGGGTTGTGCATCCGTTCCCGTGCCTGCCGCCCATTGCCATCCGCCGTTGTTGGATGCGAGTTCAAAGTCGAGAAGTTTTTTGGCAAAATAAGCCTCTCCCCATCTCCAGTCGATAAGGAGGTGTTTGGTGAGAAAGGAGGCTACAATCATGCGTACGCGATTGTGCATAAATCCCGTTGCATTCAGTTCCCGCATCCCTGCATCCACAATGGGGTAGCCGGTTCGCCCTTCACACCAGGCTTGAAAATCTTCCTCATTCGTGCGCCACGGGATGCGATCGTACTGGGGTTTGAAAGCACGATCGACCACCTGTGGGGCATTCCCCAAGATCATCATGTAAAACTCCCGCCAGATCAACTCATTCAAGTAGGTGGCGTTGAGGGAAGCGGCTTTGAGGGCAAGGCTACGAATGGAAAGGGTACCAAATCGAAGGTGAATCCCCAATCGGCTTGTGCCGCGCACCCCGGGAAAGTTGCGCTGTGCCTCGTATTCCTTGAGGATAGCATCCTCAACTTGGGCACTTGGAATTTCTAGGGTGGATACTTCAAAACCCATCTCCGATAAAGTTATAAATGGAAGCGGGCTGCAGGGGAACAGGTTTTTCCAGTTGGCCTCCGGTAGGGGTTGAACTCGGGTTTGCCTAAATTTCTCCAGCCAATTCCGACTGAAGGGGGTAAAGACCTTGTAGAATTCTCCGGAGCCATTTAAAATTTCCCCAGGCTCAAAGATCACTTGATCCTTAAAGGTCAGAAAGGGGATGTTCTTCTTGCCAAGCAAAGCTTCTACTTGGGCATCTCTAGATTGGGCATAGGGTTCGTAATCCCGGTTGGTGTAGACCGTTTGGACCTCAAACTCCTGTACTAGCTCTTGAAAGATTTGCTCTGGGTGGCCATACTTGACCAGCATGGAACTCCCTTGTTTTTCAAAAAATGCTTTCAGGCTAGCGATCTGCTGGTAAATAAAAGTAACCCGGGCATCGGTTTTGTCCTCCAAGGCATCTAGGATGTGGCGGTCAAAAATAAAGAGCGGCAGTACCTGCTCTTCTTGTTGCAAGGCGTAAAAAAGTGCCGTTTGGTCTTCTATTCTTAGGTCGCGGCGAAACCAGCACAGGCTAATTTTTTTCATGAGCGTTCTTTTGGTAGAGAATACCGAGGAGCTGGAAATTGTTTAAAAATTTATTGTTAATAGCAGTCAACGGTCCACGGTTGACAGTCAACAGTCAATTCTGGTAATTCATCAATTTTAATCAAAAATTACA
>JBIIGH010000063.1:0-11116 GCA_044236565.1 Algoriphagus sp.
TCGCCTTTTTGTCCTGTTTACACTCCTAACTCTTGCTTCCTGTGCTTCCGAGCCAGAGGTCAACTTTAAAAATTACGAGGGAGAGATTTTTGGAACCTATTACCGAATTCAGGTAGGGGACACGGATAGGGATTTTCAAGTGCCTTTTGACTCGGTTTTTGCGCTAATCAATACTGCTGCAAATTCCTATGTCCAGGAGTCTGAAGTTTCCGATTTTAATTTGACAGGGAATTTAAAGGATCCATCCTTTACTTTTCGAGACATGCTCGATTCCTGCAAAAAATTTAATTCCCAAAGTCAAGGCTATTTTGAACCTACCCTTTTTCCTCTGCTCAAGGCATGGGGTTTTTCTTTTGAACAGCGGGAACAGATGGATAGCGCAAAGGTAGCAGCGTTAAAAGCATTGGTAGGCTTTGAATCCAAGCTTGTTGTAACAGATTCAGGCTATTATGCAGCTGAAGAAGGCGTTAAATTGGATGTAACAGGCCTAGGTGAGGGCTATGCCATCGATAAGTTGGCAGAGGTCTTGGATCAGGCAGGGGTGGCCAACTACCTGGTGGAGATCGGAGGGGAGATGAAGGGAAAGGGGAACAATCCAAGAGGTGAAAATTGGAGCATTGGGATTGAAGATCCATCACAAGCAGAGTTGGGAGTGACCAATTCCATGCTTACCAAGGTAACCTTGAATCAATTGGCTTTGAGTAGCTCGGGCAACTACCGTAAATTTTACATGGATGAACAGGGCAATCGAAGATCACACCTCATAGATCCGACGACAGGTTTTCCAGTAAGTCATTCGATGGTTTCAGTATCCGTATTGGCCCCCTCAGCTACGCAAGCAGACGCTTTGGCCACCGCATTTATGGCGATGGGTCCAGAAAAAGCCAAGGTGCTGGCAGAAAGCCTACCCGGTGTAGAAGCGATGTTTGTGCTAGCCGAAAAGGACCGCCTGCGTATGGAATTTACTTCGGGCTTTCCGAAGGAGCTGGAGCAGAAGAAAAAGTAACTAATTAGCGCTGCAGTGCGAAAAAAGCATATCTCCCCGCAATTCTGCTGGGCAGGCTGCAAAGTAGGTAAGCTCTGCCTGCGGTTGGCAGGAGCGAAGGGGGGGCTTCACTTTTAAAAGTTTCTGAACCCTATTTCAATTATTTCGTAGGAGATAGGTGTTCCCCAAGTCTTTTGGATGAAAAAGTGGTTAGTTCCATTTTGGAACATACCACTTTAAACGGCGTATTGAGGCAAAAAGACCAAAAAAAGGAATATAATCCAATTCCCTAAATGCTATTCTGGCAATGGGCTATCGATCAATTTTTGACGAGCTAAGCAGTTCCGTATTTGGGCAATATAGGTACGATAGGATGGCCTAGTCTAGATTACTTTTTTAACCTAAATTTTTTACACGGATATGAAAGACGAATTAGTTTTATACCGCTTAGATGATTTTGCTGAGCATGTTGAGGTCAGGATTGATGAGAAAAGAGAAACCATTTGGCTCACACAACAGCAAATTGCTGATTTATTTGGTACCAAGCGACCAGCCATCACCAAACACTTAAGTGCTATTTTTTATACGGGGGAATTAGATGAAGAAGTGGTTAGTTCCATTTTGGAACATACCACTCTACACGGCGCATTGAGGCAAAAGACCCAAAAAACACGCGTAAAATACTACTCTTTGGATGCAGTTCTTGCAGTGGGCTATCGCGTGAATTCTGGTCGAGCAACACAGTTTCGTATTTGGGTTACACGCGTTTTGAAAGACTACTTGCTAAAGGGTTATGTTATCAATAACCGGATGAACAGACTCGAAGATCGAATGGATGCTATTGGTGCTCAGGTGAATCAACTAGAACTGCAACTCAACACTCATTTAATTCCCACTCAGGGTGTTTTTTTCGAGGGGCAAGTATTTGATGCGTATGTGCTGATTTCAAAAATTATTTGTAGTGCCCAAAAATCCATAATGCTAATTGATAATTATGTGGATGAAACCGTACTGGTGCATTTAAGCAAGAAAAATAAGGATGTAACCGTAACCCTACTCACCAAAACCATTTCCAAACAACTTCAACTAGACGTACATAAAGCGAATACACAATACCCGACAATTCTAGTAAAGCAGTTTAGCCAAAGTCACGATCGTTTTTTGATCCTCGACAAAAAAGAAATCTATCATCTCGGTGCTTCTCTCAAAGACTTGGGTAAAAAATGGTTTGCCTTTTCCAAACTAGATCAACGATCGGTGCCAAGCATGTTGGCATCCATTTCGCAAGTGCTGTAATTAGGTTAGGTCTTTGCGTCTTCGCAAGTAATCTTATTTAATCTCTTCCCGCAATACTGCGGGGCAGGCTGCAAAGTAGGGAAGCTGCAAGGGGGGTGTTTCACTTTTTTTCTTGGTGCACTACCTACCATAGGAAGGCCTGCATACCGAAGGAATGCTTTACGTCTTCTCTAGCAATCTTTTTATTCTCTCGCAAAGTCGCAAAGCCGCAAAGAGCAGGGGATGGATAATTTTTCTTTAGTCTCTAGTTCAGTTGTCAAGGATTCCTTGACATCTGCTATAGCCTAAAAAAAAATGATTCCAAAAACACAATTTAGATGCTGTTATTTCTGTAGGATATCGTGTGAAATCCAAGTTTAGTTGGCTTCTTTTTTGCGTGAAATCTCCGCTAAACCTTCTCAATCACTATTGCTGAAGCACCGCCTCCACCATTGCAAATGCCTGCCACACCGATGCTTCCTTCTTTTTTCTGAAGCACAGTGCACAAGGTGCTGATAATTCGTGCTCCTGAGGCACCTAAGGGATGCCCTAAGGCTACAGCACCTCCGAATACATTCAAGCGGTCGTTGTCAAGGTTTAGTTCACGCTGATTGGCAAGCGCTACCGCTGCAAAGGCTTCGTTGATTTCGTAGTAGGAAACTTCGGCGGCTGTTACCCCCGCATGGGCCAAGGCCTTAGGAATAGCCAAGGCCGGTGCTGTCGTAAACCAAAGTGGATCCGTAGCTGCATCGGCATACCCTCTGATTTTGGCAATTGGCTTGAGTCCGTACTTTTCCACCACTTCTTTGCTCACCAAGACCAAGGCAGATGCTCCATCGTTCATGGTCGATGCATTGGCTGCAGTTACAGTTCCATTTGGATCAAAAACGGGCTTGAGTGAAGGGATTTTATCAAAAACAACATTCTTGTATTCTTCATCTTCAGTGATCAAAATCGATTCTCCTTTTCTACCCTGAAGTTCCACGGGCACGATTTCATCGGCAAATGCGCCTGCTTCCCATGCGGCTGCCGAGCGCTGGTAGGATTGGATGGCATAGGCATCCTGCTCGGCTCGACTGATATTCATTTCCTTGGCAGTGTTCTCTGCACAGTTGCCCATGGGAAACTTGTAGTATACCTCAAAAAGTCCATCACGCACCAATCCATCTGTCAACTCTGCATTCCCATACTTGTAACCAAATCGTGCTTTTGGAACGTAGTAAGGAACATTGGACATGCTTTCCATTCCCCCAGCTACCACCACCTCATTGATTCCCAATTCGATGGATTGTGCCCCAAGCATTACTGCTTTCATACCTGAAGCACATACTTTGTTGATGGTAGTACAGGGAACTTGGTAGCCAATGCCTGCACCGATGGAGGCCTGCCGAGCGGGTGCTTGGCCCAAATTGGCAGAAAGCACGTTGCCCATAAATACTTCATTGACTACTTCTATGGGAAGCCCAGATTTCGCTAAAGCACCTTTAATGGCAATACTTCCTAGTTCGGTCGCTGACAGAGCACTGAGTTTTCCGCCAAAACTTCCAAGTGGAGTACGTACTGCGGCAAGGATATAGACTTCTTTATTCATCGGAATTTGGGTTTAGGTGAAGCTTCGCTTATTCAAAGTACAATTACCAATCAGGCAATCCTTTTTTGGGGCGTTGCGTCGCTTTCTTTTTATTGTCTTGGATATAGCGGAGTTCCGCGGCGTTTAAGGATTCCAATATTTGTGCAGCTTGTTCTGGGGATAAATTCATTCCTTTCAGCTTTTCACGCATCGCCTCCATCTTTTTCTGACGATCGGCTAGGTTGGCATCCATCTGGTCGTTTCCATTTTGGCCTGCTTCCTCACTTTTTTGGGAAGGATTTTCTCCCTTTTGCCCTTCCTTGGCCTTGTCTTCGTTGGTTTGCTCCCCGTCTTTTTGGTCAGACTTGGAATCTTCTTTTTGTGAAGGGTCTTTTTGCTCTTGATTTTGTTGGTTCTGCTGCTGCTGATCTTGTTTTTGCTCCTGCTGCTCTTCTTCCTGCTCCTGATTCAATTTTTCTTTCAATGCCTTGAGCTTGGCATCGTTGGGATACTTCGCCAAACCGTCATTCACTTCCTTGAGTGCTTGTTCCTTCGCTGTTTTGACATAGGAGCGTGCTGCACGATTGAAAAACTCTCCAGCAGTCTGCGCTTGTGCTTTTACTGCGAAAAGCAGCATAAAAGCCAATCCTAGGTAGATGCGATGTTTAGTTTTCATTTATTTCGACTACGTCTTTTAAGCTTGTCATAAAATCTTGGTAGGCAGCCACCGTCTCATCTTGAGCAAGCGCAGCTTCCATAAGGCTTAACGCTTCTTTGAACTTAAATTGTTCCACAAGTCGATCGGCTTCTGCTTTTTTACGCTTCGCAAACTCTGAGGGTTCGGGGGCATTCTCATCCTTATTCTTTCTTTCCTCATCTCGCTTTAGCCAACGTGCGAGCAATTCATAGTTGTAACGCGCTTCCTCATTTAGGGGGTTTTGAATCAATGCCGATTGAAATTTGCTCAGCGCTGCTTCATAATCCTGTTTGTTGCCCAACACCACTCCACCTTGGTTGAAAGCAAAGGAAGCCAACCGCTCATCGATACTTTGGCTTGCCTTATCAAAGTTTGCCGCGGCTTCTTCCGGTTGAGAAGCGTAGTGGTAGCTCAGTCCCAAATTAAAATCTAGGGATGGAGAGGCAAGTTGAAACTCTTCCAATAGTACGCGGTGATCTTTGATGGACTGCGCGTATTCTGTAGCGGCATAGCTTGCAGCAGCTTGATCGATGGCAGCATTCAATCGGCTGACCCGCGTCCAGGAGGCGGGCAAAAATACTAAGACCAAGAAAATCCCCTTGCTCCAGCTCATTAGAGTTTGATTGTTTTAATGGGCAAAATCATGTCTACCAAGGCAAGTGCAAGTGCAGCCAACAGGAAGTAAAAATACTTGTTTGAACTAGCTTCCACCATGCGGGTAGTGGAAATACCGCCTTCCAAGGTTTCAATAGCTGAAATCAAACCTCCCATTTCTTGAGCCTGATCCGATATTTCAAAGTATTGTCCACCTGTTTCGGCAGCGATATATTGTAAAGGTTCACGGTTTAACTTGGTCAATGCTGGTTTGCCAGTATCAGGATCTAATACAAGCCCATTTCCACGAGCCATTTCACCACCGCGATCTGTTCCAATGCCTACAGCAAACACTTTGATCCCTTGGTCTACTAATTCCTCAGCAATTCCATCCAAGTCTTCTCCGAAATGTTCTCCATCAGATATCAATACCACAGATCTAGATTTCTTTTCTTGACTCTGGTCGTTTTGAAAACGCTCCAAAGCCATCCGAAGTGGAGTACTAAGGTCGGTTCCCAAATTTGGCACCAAACCAATGGAAAGGCCATCAATGTATAGATTGGCAACTGCTTGATCGTAAGTGAGCGGTAATTGAAGGAAAGACTCGGTGGAAAAAATTATCAAACCAATTCGGTCAGATGGGAAGGATTTTAGTAATTCTTTTAATTCAAATTGGATCCGTTGCAATCGAGTTGGAGCAATGTCAGTCGCAATCATCGATTGAGAAAGATCGACTGCAATGAAAATATCTTTGCCTTCTTCCTTTACTTCTTTGAAGGAATCTCCAATGGAAGGGCCAGCAAAGGCGATCAATAACAAGATAAAATATACAGAGCGAATGACCAATTTGGTAAAAAGACGCTGCTTTTCCACCTTCAACTTCCGGTTGATGGACCAGAATCGGCTCAGGTAAAGCAAATACAGCAGGATAAAGATTCCAGCGAGTAGGAGCGTAAGTTTGATATCCGGGTATGCCCAAATCATGGCCTGAAATTAGGAAATAAAGCTAACTTTGAAAGCAAAACTTGGCAATCGAGGCCTGGCTTTTCAAAAAGAATTCCAGGAATTAACAAACATTAATTTATCAACTTCGTTCGGTTAAGGTAATCCAAGAACCAATTCCCTGATGTCTTTTTACAGGTCGCTATTTTTTATCTGCTTATTTTTAATTGGATCTCCAGTTTTTTCTCAGGAAAAAGCGGTTTTGCGCGGTCAAGTGATGGACGCAGGCAATCTCCAACCACTCGTAGGAGCAAATGTGTATTGGGAGGGAAAAGAGCAGCAAGGAACCTTGACGGATCTGGATGGAAACTTTTCAATTCCTGCAACCGCACTCCCGGCAAAAATCATCCTTTCCTACCTCGGCTACGAAAAATCGATTCGCACCATTCAAGTTCGTGATTTGGAAAAAGTACAGCGCTTTTACCTAAAGGCGGAAGATTTTTCGTTGGAAGAAGTGTTGATTCAAGAGAAAAGAGGGGATGAGCAAGTTAAAAACCTGGAATTGGGAAAGTCTACTTTGTCCATGGAGACTCTTCAGTCTTTACCTGCCTTATTTGGGGAAGTGGATCTTCTGCGAAGTCTTCAACTCTTACCTGGAGTAAAATCCGCCGGTGAGGGCACCACGGGGCTCTTTGTTCGCGGGGGATCTGCAGATCAAAATTTAGTCCAAGTGGATGGAGCACCCGTGTACAATGCCTCTCATTTTTTTGGAATTTTCTCTGTTTTTAATCCGGACGGAATCAAAAAAGTAGACCTATACAAAGGCAATATGCCTGCAATCTTTGGGGGTAGAGCCTCCTCCTTAATCGACGTAACGCTTAGAGAAGGTGAAAAAGATCGCATCCAAGGAGAAGGGGGGATTGGTACCATTTCTTCTAGAATGACATTGCAAGGTCCGTTACTTGGAAAAAAATCAAGTTTTCTCATTAGCGGCAGACGCACCTATGCGGACTTATTCTTGAAACTTTCATCCAATCCTGATCTAAAGAACAACCAACTTAATTTTTACGATTTAAATGGGAAGGCGGCTTTTTCGTTGAATGAGAAAGACAAACTTTCGATCAGCAGCTATCAGGGGAGCGATATTTTGGGGCTGTCTGGGCAGTTTGGTTTGGGCTGGAAAAATTGGGTTTCTGCGATCAATTGGAATCGGGTCAATTCGGATAGTTCTTTTTTTGATCTGCAAGCCTATCATTCTCGGTACAGCTACCAAGTGAAGTTTGATAATGCCGAAAATGGCTTCGATTGGACCAATTCACTTTCTGAATCTGGAATAAAAGCAAGCTGGACTAGAGTTTTCTCACCTTCGACCACAGTAGTTTGGGGAGCTCATGGGCAACTGTATCATTTTGCGCCGACGGACTTTAAGCCCTCGCCAAACAATCCGATCAATAGACGACAAACCGAAGGCGTGCAAGGAGTTTTAGGCAATGCTTTTGTTGGTCTTACTCATGAATTTACCGAAAAATTGAGTGGGGAATTAGGCCTTCGCCAAGGGGTTTATGCACAATTAGGGGAGGGGAAAGTGTATCAATATCCAGGTAATGACCCAAATCCAGATCAAGAACCGTCTGACTCGGTTTTCTACAGAAGTGCTGAGGTAATGCAAAGATACCAGGGACTGGAACCGAGAATTGCATTTCGATACCTCCTTCGTCCCGAGTTTTCCTTGAAATTGGCCTACAATCGAAATTTTCAATACGTTCAAATTGCTTCCAATAGTTCGGCGGGTCTACCTATCGATCGATGGGTGCTTGCTGGACAATACATTCGGCCGATAAAAAGCGATCAGATTTCCCTCGGTCTCTTTCATAACTTTGATCAAAATCGATGGGAACTTTCTGTAGAGGGATATTACAAGGATTTGGATCATGTGATTGACCTACGCAATGGAGCACGGATCCTGCTTTCTGATCAAGTAGAAACAGAGCTCTTGAGTGGTCGTGGATGGGCATATGGCGCGGAATTTTTACTTCGTAAAAATAAAGGAAAAACCACAGGTTGGCTTGCCTATACCTGGTCTCGTGCCTGGAGGCAAATTGATGGAATAAGTTTAGATAGGCCTTATAATCCTCGTTTTGATCGGCCTCATGATGTTTCTTTGGTACTCAACCACCAATTTTCTCCTGCTTGGTCAAGTAGCCTCACTTTTGTGTATTCCACAGGACAGGCAGTATCCTTTCCGGTAGGTTCTTACTTAGTAGATAACCAGTCCGTGCCCCTTTATTCGGATTATAGAAATGAAAATCGGTTTCCTGATTACCATAGACTAGATGCATCGGTAACCTGGCAAAATCCAGACCAAGGAAGAAAATGGAAGGGAAGCTGGAATTTTGGAGTGTACAACCTGTATGGACGAAAAAATCCATTCTCTTATGATTTTAGAATGGTGTACAACAATCAACTGAACTTCAATCCTTCAGATGGAGAAGTAGTTTCTGCACGTCCAGGAGTGGTGATGACCTACTTGTTTACATTTCTACCATCCATTACCTATAACTTCCAGTTCTGATGAAAAAAATCTGGGCTTTCTTGCTTTTACCTTTTCTTTTTGGAGCCTGCCAGGAAGAGGTTTTCCTGGATTTGGATCAAAAAGAGTCTCGAGTTCCAGTAATTGAAGGAAACTGGACCGATCAAAGCGTCTACAATGAAGTAAAGATTTCCTTGTCCAAAAATTACTACGATTCCTTAGGTCAAGAATTGATTCGGGATGCGGATGTTTTTATCAAAGAACAGACCACAGGAAGAAAAATTGCATTTCGCTACCTAGAGGCTACCCGTTCGTACCGCACCAATCCTTCCGAGCGAGCTCGTATCGGTGAAACCTACCAATTGAATGTAACTTGGAAGGGTCAAGTATTTCAATCCGAAGGACTTATGCTTGAGCCGCCTATCGTAGATTCGGTAGTTTGGAATTACGAAGAAAAGCGACTCTTTCGGGATGAAGGCTACTTCATCAAAGTCTATGGTAAGATTCCTTTCTCAGAGAATAACTTCTACCGCATTCGGGTGATTGAAAACGACACGCTCTACAACCAACCAGAGGATTACCTTTTGTTTGATGATGCATTTGGCTTGCAGGTTTTTGAAAAAGGTTTGGAACTAGGGTATGCATTCCAAAAAAACGATCGGATTCGCTTGGAATTGTACCGGCTAAATAAAGATGTGTTTGATTATTTAAGTCAGCTAGTCAACCTACTTTTTAACGATGGTGGCCTATTTAGTCCGCCACCACAAAACCCAAAATCTAACATCAAGGTGGTGAAAGGGAATTCTCAGGTGCTCGGATTTTTCATGGTTTCACCTGTGCTGAGCCGTACCATTGTGATCTCATCCAACTGATTACTAACAAATAGTTGGGTCGAATTGAAACCTTTTGTCGATTTTATCGTAATATTACGATTGACTATGGGTGCAACAAAAACAACCTTATTTGATTCGGCACAAAATGACTTGGCACTACTCGCCAAAGCTTTTGCGCATCCCGCTCGGATCGCCATACTTCAGTACCTTGCCTCTTCTACTTCCTGCATAAACGGCACGCTCGTTCAGGAGTTAGGCCTGGCTCAAGCCACTATCTCTCAACATTTGAGGGAGCTTAAGGAATTGGGATTGATCCAAGGTAGTATTGAGGGAACTTCCGTGAATTACTGCTTGAATGTGGAGCGCTGGGAAGAAGTTCGCCTCCAATTTCAAGATTTCTTTGATCTGCTTACCGTAAAGGATGCGAATTCTAACTGTTGTTGAGTCCTACATTCCATTGAAAAAAACTAAATTTTAAACTCGATCTCTTATGAAACTTTCTGCAATCAAAACGCAATTGGAGGGATTACCTCAAGTCAATTTTTTACTACCCAATGGAAGCCAAGTTCCGGCTCACTTCCACGTAACTGAGGTAGGTCAAGTGTCTAAAAAATACATCGATTGTGGAGGAACCCTCCGCGAAGAGTCCAAAGTGACCTTTCAATTGTGGGAAGATGGGGATGTAGATCACCGCCTCGCTGCTTCCAAGTTGTTAAACATCATTGATTTAGCTGAGCGCCTCTTATCTATTCCTGACCTAGAGGTCGAAGTGGAGTACCAGGGAGATACCATTGGTCGGTATGGATTGGATTTTAATGGGACTGATTTTTTGTTGACTGCTACCCAAACCGATTGCTTAGCCAAGGACAAATGCGGTATTCCCATGGAAAAACCTAAAATTAGGCTTTCCAGCATTGCGCAGGGCCCCGTGTGTACTCCAAATTCAGGATGCTGCTAATCGAATGAAGAATACCTTTTACAGCCCTTTACTGCAGACCATCGCTTCTTTGCCTGTATCGTCGATCACTTCGGAGCGCAAGGATCTTTTGGAGGAGATGGCTCAATACCTTCGGGAGAAGTTGAGAACTGGACAGGAAATCCGGTTCAACTTTATTTGCACGCACAACAGTAGAAGGAGTCAATTCTCTCAGATTTGGGCCCAAACTGCTGCTGCCTACTACGGGATTGAAGCATTTTGCTATTCGGGTGGGGTAGAAGTGACCGCCTTTAATCCTCGGGCTGTTGCGGCCATTCGACGCGATGGTTTCAATGTAGTGCAGAAAGAAGGGGAAAACCCGATTTACTTTGTGCTTTTCAGTGATGATTCGGAGCCAATTGTGACTTTTTCAAAGGTGTATGACGACCCCATCAATGCCACCAAGGACTTTGCTGCGGTGATGACTTGCGATCATGCAGACGAAAACTGCCCGTTTATTCCAGGTGCAGAAAAGCGTTTTCCGCTTCGATTTGAAGACCCAAAGGCCTTTGATGAGAGTCCCCTTGAGGAAAAGATGTACAGCGAACGCTCGCATCAAATTGGCGCAGAATTATTTTACCTTTTTGAAAAAGTATGTAAGCCTTCCGCTTGAGGCATTTCATTTTGAAAAGAGGAGGTAATTTTTATTCTTTGGATGAATTAAAACTTATTGTAAAAATGAAAACCCTACTTCGTATTGCCTTTTTCTCGCTT
>JBIIGH010000064.1:0-11064 GCA_044236565.1 Algoriphagus sp.
CGATCCATTGCCCTCGGATCACAACCCCAACAGGTTTTTGGAGGGTCTTTAGGTCGAGAAGCGGATTGTTTTCAACCAACACAAAGTCGGCATCAAAGCCTTCTTTTACCTGTCCCCAACTGCTTTCGGTTCCCATGTACTTCGCAGGAACGATAGAGCCGGTTTTTAAAATTTCCAAATTGGACATTCCTGCTTCGGACATCAAGGCGATCTCGTGGTGGATGGAAAAGCCCGGAACATTAAATACCTGCGGGGAATCCGAAGCCATCAGCATGGGGATTCCTGCACGATGCAACTCCAAAAATAGTTTTCTACGAAACGCAAGATAGGGAGCCACTTTTTCCTCGTCCAGCATACCTGCCCGCTCCAATTGCTTTTTGGTATTCACCCACTGCTGAATCAGGGGGCCTGGCAAATACTTCATCTCTGGAGCTACTCGAAAGGTGTCTGCAGGAATGTATCCGAAATAGCGGTCAAACAGCGTGAGGGTAGGCGCAAGGTAGCTTCCTTGAGCCAAGGTTAGCTGAATCAATTCGGGCAACTTGCTCCAGTCTACCTGACTTGCTAGGTTGAGATTAAAAGGTCCTGAAGTGGTGGGATCAATGGTGAGGGTAGCTGGAAGTAAGCCTTCCATGTAGCCGTCGATATGTTCCACCGATTTGAACCCACTTTGTAGGGCATTGCGAATTCCTACCTCAAGGGGCACATGCCCGCCAAAAGGAATTCCTTCTTGTTTAGCCGTTTGGGCAATAGCTGTCATTTCCTCTAGGGTAAGCCCAGGGTGGATTTTGAGGTGGTCGTATCCCGCCTGTTTTTGTTCCCGCACCCGGTCTGCAGCCTGCTGTGGGTCGGTTACGGTAGTGGCACTGAAGGAAGGTCCAGAAATCACAATTCGTGGGCCCATCAACTTCCCGGAATTAATCCGTTCTCTCAGTTCCAAGTGGCTCGAATGACCCAGCATGCTTCGAATGCGGACGACTCCATTGGCTAGGTACAACCACATGGATTCCTCTTGCAGCTGCGTGCTGCCGTCAGTGGAAACGGGCAAATGGGCGTGAAATTCGGCCAATCCAGGAAAAACAAAACTGCCTTTCCCATCTAGTTGAGTGATGTTTTGACTTCCTTGAGGCAGATTACCTGCTGGAATAATTGCCTTTATTTTTCCATCCGAAACATGAATCGTTCGATTTTCAAGGAGCTGCCCTGTTTCTATAGAGACCACATGTACCCCAGTGAGTAGCAAGTCTTGTGCAAAAAGGATGGGCGACAAGAGCAAGGCGAAGAAAGTAAAAACACTTGATTTAAAATACATGGGATAGAGCTTAGCAGAGATGAGGGATGAAGTTCGATTCTTGTTTTGCCAAATGCAACTCCACTGATGGAAAAAAGAGGTTCATTTTGGTCCACAGTCCACAGACCACGGCAGGGGGTAGTGAACCTCAACAACTAGGTACGTTTGTTACTTTTTATTTGGCGGATAGTCAAAAAAAAGCTGGACTAGTGTCCAGCTTTAGTGTAGTATACCATTTAGGAGTTGGTCCATTGGGTGTGGTAGAACTTCCCACTCGAATCGTCCTTGCGCTGATAGGTATGTGCCCCAAAATAGTCACGTTGGGCTTGAATGACCGAAGCAGAAGATTCGGCCGTAATTCGACCGAGAAGGTAGTTGATCCCTGCACTCATCACGGGTAAAGCAAAGCCTTTTGTCAAGGCCAAACCCACGATTTCAGCCAAATTCTTTCTTCCTGAAATCACCTGTTCTTTTACCCCAGCCATTTCGAAGAAGGAAATGGGATCCGCATAATTGGCTGAAATTCGCTCCATCAAACCGGATCGGATGATGCAGCCATTGGTCCAGATTCGTGCGATTTCATTGAAATTAAGATTCCAGCCTTTGGCATCTGAGACCGTTTTCATCAATCGGAAACCTACCTCGTGATTGATGATTCTAGCCAAGGCATAGGCTTCTTTGATTTTGGGTAGCCAAGTTTCCAAGGAACCTTCTACGGGTTGAAATTCATGTTGGAAGGTTTTTGAAAATGCCACTCGCATCGCTTTTTCTCCAGAAACACCTCGCGCATTTACCGACTCCGCCAATGGGCTGTACGGAATGCCGTATTCTAATGCAGTCGTCAGCGACCAGGCACCGGTGCCTTTTTGGCCAGCCTGATCGAGGATTTTATCCAAAAGCAATTCTCCGCCTTCTTTGAAAAGCAATAGATCGGCAGTGATTTCCAGTAGGAAGGATTTCAACTCTCCTTTTCCCCAATCCGAAAAAATTTCAGACACCTGGGCTGCCGAACAGCCAAATCCAAAACGCAACAGGTGTACCAGCTCCGCCAGGACCTGCATCTCTCCGTACTCGATGGAGTTGTGGACCATTTTGATAAAGTGACCAGAACCTCCCGGACCAACGTAGGTCACGCAGGGCTTTCCGTCCTTGTCTTTGGCAGAAATCCTGCCTAAGAAATCTTCCACTAGCGCATAGCCTTCTGCATTGCCCCCGGGCATGATGGAAGGGCCTTTTCGAGCACCTTCTTCTCCACCAGACACGCCCATGGGCAAGAAATGCATGCCTACCTCTTTGAGGCGATTAACTCTTCGATCCGAATCCAAGTAGAATGAATTGCCTCCATCGATGACCAAGTCGTCTTTTCCCAACAAGGGAATCAACGCATCCAATTGAGCATCGATGGCCGCTCCTGCAGGGATCATCATCAAAATGCGGCGCGGGGTAGCCAAGGAAGTTACAAACGCTTGCAAATCTTCAAAAGCAGCAGTTTGGGTGAATTCCGGATTTTCATCCAGTACCTTTTGGGCGATGCCCTCCTCCCTGCCTGCCACAAAGCGGTTGTATAAGGATACGGAAACTCCATTTTCAGCGAGGTTAAGCGCTAGGCTTTTGCCCATCACCCCCATACCGATCACCCCCATGTTCATTTTCATCTCTTGTTGCGTTAAATAGTGAAGGGATGCCTCCAGCACCTGGGCCGGGGTCCCTGAAATATCTAGTAGTTTGCCTGAAGAAGGCTTCTCCCAAATGGATAGCTGGGAATCCAACATCCCCGCCTTCATGTAGTGATTTTGACGGGCAAGCATGCGCTCCCAAATCAGGTCACGCGATCCGGTCAAGTGGATCCAGCGCAGTTGGTCGTTCACTTGGAGCTGATGGCGGTAGGTGTTTTTGAGGGCGGAACAAGCCAAAACGGCTCCTCCCAGCTTCTCCATATCCAGCAGGTTCGAAGCCAAAGCAGCTAACCAAGGTTGGCGATCTGCATCCGTCAAAGGCTCCCCTCTCCCCATTTTTTCAATGTTGGCAGGGGGATGAAACTGGTCTGCATCCAAAAACGGGAGTCCTAGTGCCTGAGACAAGCCCAATCCTAGGGTAGTTTTTCCCGTACCTGACACTCCTGTGACCACTACAAGCATGGTGCAAAGGTAAGTTTTTGATTGCAACTCTACACATTTTCGTTCCCTATGGATTTGCAATTTTAGCAGGTTCAAATTCCTGCATCAGACAGTAATTTTGGGCGGGATGATTTTTCCAAGAACTGAATAACTACCTTTGCTGCTCAAATTCAAGTTTCGATGATTTCAGTAGACAATGTATCCGTTATTCACGGTGGCAGCCCCCTATTCAGCAACATCACCTTCAACATCAATGAAAGTGACAAAATAGCCCTCATGGGCAAGAATGGCGCTGGAAAATCTACCCTCCTCAAAATTATTGCAGGGGTAAATAAACCTTCGTCTGGGTCCGTTTCTGCCCCAAAAGGATATGTGGTCGCCTACCTCCCTCAGCACTTGCTCACGGCAGATGACTGCACGGTCATGGAAGAAGCCTCCAAGGCTTTTGCTTCCTACCTAAGCATGAAGGAAGAAATTGAAGCCATCAACGAGCAGCTGACCATCCGTACCGACTACGAATCGGAAGAGTATTACAAGCTCATCGAGAAAGTGTCTGAACTCAGCGAGAAATTTTACGCCATCGAGGAGATCAACTACGAGGCAGCCGTTGAAAAAGTATTGCTAGGACTAGGTTTCCTTCGAGAGGATTTTACACGCTCCACGTCTGAATTCTCGGGAGGTTGGAGAATGCGCATTGAGCTCGCGAAGATTCTATTGCAAAACCCAGACCTCATCCTGCTGGATGAGCCCACCAATCACCTGGACATCGAATCCATCCAATGGCTGGAAGACTTTTTGTTGACCAAAGCCAAAGCCGTAGTAGTCATCTCCCACGACCGGGCCTTTGTCGACAACATCACCTCCCGAACCATTGAGGTGACCATGGGTCGCATTTACGATTACAAAGCCAAGTACAGCCACTACCTCGAACTTCGCAAGGAGCGACGGGAGCAGCAACAGAAACATTACGAAGAGCAGCAGCGCTTTATTGCCGACACCACCCAGTTTATCGATCGTTTTAAAGGCACCTACTCCAAAACCTTGCAAGTACAGTCTCGGGTAAAAATGCTCGAAAAGTTGGAGATCGTCGAGGTGGATGAAGTGGATACTTCTGCCTTGAAACTTCGATTCCCTCCCTCCCCTCGCTCGGGCAAATACCCGGTAATTGTGGAAGACATGACCAAGGCCTATGGGGACCATGTCGTGTTTAACCAAGCATCGATGACGATCGAACTTGGACAGAAGGTAGCCTTTGTTGGAAAAAATGGAGAGGGTAAATCCACCATGATCAAGGCCATCATGGGACAGATTGATTTTAAAGGAAAGTGCGAATTGGGACACAATGCCATGATTGGCTACTTTGCTCAAAACCAAGCCTCCCTCCTCGACGAAAGCTTGAGCATCTTCGAAACCATCGATCAGCTAGCTGTAGGAGAAATCCGAACTAAAATCAAAGATATCCTCGGAGCCTTCATGTTTAAAGGAGACGACATCAACAAAAAAGTGAAGGTGCTCTCGGGTGGTGAAAAAACCCGTTTAGCCATGATCAAGCTCCTCTTGCAGCCGGTCAACTTGCTGATTCTCGATGAACCAACCAACCACCTGGACATGAAGACCAAGGACATCATCAAGGATGCCCTCAAGGCCTTTGATGGTACGCTCATCTTGGTTTCCCACGACCGAGACTTCTTGGATGGACTGGCCACCAAGGTATTTGAATTTGGCAACAAGCGGGTGCGTGAGCATTTTGAAGACATCAATGGATTCTTGCGCAACAAGAAACTGGAAAACCTACGCGAAGTAGAGCGCAAGTAACTGGGAGAGCGTACAAAGTACGATGTACCAGGTACGAAGTATTACCTGCGGCAGACGGGTTTAAGCTAATGTCGAATTTCGAACGCTGAATATCGATCGAACTAAGTAAACATGGAATTCGGCCAGCAGAATCCGCCTTGACTCTTGCAGCGTCTTAGTACTTGGTACATTATACCAAACTTTTTTAATGTCGAATCTCGAAAGCTGAATGTCTGAGTTTGACCTGAAAAATAGGCTAAAACCACATAGGACCCTAGAAAAACAAGATTTCTAGGGTCCTATGTGGTTCTTTTTTATCTGGCTACTTACAACTTATGCTATTTCTCGGCTCTTGCTTCTTGCAGCCTCTTGGTACATTGTACTTTGCCTGCCTGCCGCAGGCAGGTACTTAGTACATACTTCGCAAAAGTTTATCTGGCGTAGTTGACCGCTCGCATTTCGCGAATCACCGTCACCTTGATTTGACCTGGATACTGCATTTCTTTTTCAATCTTTTGGGAGATGTCGAAGGAAAGTTGTCCTGCCTTCTGGTCGTCCACATTGTCTGCATCTACCAGGATTCGCAACTCTCTACCTGCCTGCATGGCGAAGCATTTGTTGACCCCATCAAAGTTCAAAGCCAATTCCTCCAATTCTTTCAGACGCTTCACGTAGCTGTCCATGATCTCACGACGGGCGCCAGGACGTGATCCGGAGATCGCATCTGAAGCCTGTACAATAGGCGATATCATGGAAGTCATCTCGATTTCATCGTGGTGAGCACCGATTGCATTGCAGATTTCTGGATGCTCCTTGTAGCGCTTGGCAAGCTCCATACCCAAGAGTGCGTGAGGCAATTCTTGCTCTTCAGGCCATACCTTGCCGATATCGTGAAGAAGACCTGCGCGTTTCGCCAACTTCGCATTGAGACCCATCTCTGCTGCCATGGTGGCGGAGAGCTTAGCCACTTCTCTGGAGTGCTGGAGTAGGTTTTGTCCGTAGGAAGAACGGAAACGCATACGGCCCACCATCTTGATCAATTCAGGGTGAAGGCCATGGATGCCAAGATCGATACAGGTACGCTCCCCGATCTCTACAATTTCCTCTTCGATGTTTTTCTCTGTCTTGGCCACCACCTCTTCGATACGTGCTGGGTGGATACGTCCATCCTGTACCAAGCGGTGTAGGGAAAGGCGTGCGATCTCTCTTCGCACAGGATCAAATCCAGAAATGATGATCGCTTCCGGGGTGTCATCTACGACAATTTCCACACCGGTGGCTGCTTCGAGGGCACGAATGTTTCGACCCTCTCTACCGATGATTTTTCCTTTGATGTCGTCGCTTTCAATATTGAATATCGATACACAGTTTTCAACTGCATGCTCGGTAGCGGTACGCTGAATGGTGTCCAAAACAATCTTTTTGGCCTGCTTCGTCGCGGTCAATTTGGCTTCGTCCAGGATGTCCTTAATTTGAGAGGAAGCCTTGCTTTGCGCCTCTTCAGTCAGCATGTTGACCAATTGCTCTCTTGCTTCTTCTCTGCTCAAGCCTGCTAGTTTTTCCAAGTCAGCAATGCGCTGGTTGGTCACGCGATCTAGCTCCTCCTTCTTCACTTGAACGGACTGTAATTGTGCGGTCAAGTTCTCTTTTTTGGAGTCGAGCTCTGCTTCTCTACGCTTGACATTTTCTTGATCTTTGGTTACCTGCTGCTGCAGTTGCTTCACCTTATTTTCGTTGGTGATGATCAAGTTTTTCTTGTTGTTGGTTTCCTCGTCAAACTCCGCCTTCAGCTTCAAGAATTTCTCTTTGGCTTCTAGCATGCGGTCTTTTTTGATGGTTTCAGCGGTCAACTCCGCCTCTCTAAGCATGGATTTAATCCGATCTTTGGTTTCCTCCTCCTGCTTTGCATGTTTACTTTTTAAAAAAAAGCCGGTTAAGGCTGCTCCTACGCCAAGCCCTGCGAGGGATGCTAGGATGATAAATGCGAGTGCGTTCATAGTAGTGAATATATAAAGGTTCACCTACCGGCACCGAAAATCAGCAAAATGAAAAAACTTAATCTCAAACAGCCTTGCCAAGCAAAGCGGATATATGGGCAAGACTGCGCTGAATATGTTCGCTATCTTCCGCATTTCCTGCATTGGTCTCGAGAGATTCTACCATGCAATCAAAGGCCACCATGGCCAATAAATCTGTAGAATCATCCAAGCCAAACTCAGATTTATACTTTCTTAACTTCTCATTGATTACCCGTCCTGCATGGCGAATTTTGCCTTCATCTTCAGGCTTCACACGCATGGGATATTCACGATCTCCGATTTTTACCTTAATGGCTAATGTCTCCATATTATTCGGATAGGTGGGTAATCAACTGATCGATTTCTTGTATATAGGAATTGATTAAGTCACTCATTTCGCCGGTTTCCTCAGGGCTTACCGGTCGGCTGTCTACAATGTTACTAATTTTAATCTTATTTTTAAAATGGTCAAGGGCAACTTCCTTCTCTTGAACCTCTTGTTCAAGGGATGCTACTCTTGCATTTAGCCGCTCATTTTCAGCAGTCAAGGCCTCAACCTTTTTACTAACCTGAACAGAAAGTTTTTCAAGTTTTTGTAATTCCTCGTGAATCATGTCTTAGCTACGGATGATTGCCCCCACTTGATCTTGGAAGGCATGAATCAAGTTACTCATAGTTTTGTCAATTTCCTTATCGGTCAAGGTATTTTCTTGATCTTGAAGAATAAAGCTTAGGGCATAGGCTTTTTTGCCCTGTCCCAACTTATCTCCTTGGTAGACATCAAAGACATCCATCCGCTTCAAAAGCTTGCCTCCAGCCTTCTCCGCTACTTTTTTGACACGGTCATAGGACAGTTCCTGGTCAATGACCAAAGAAAGATCTCGTCGTACTTCAGGAAACTTGGAGAGCTCCACGAATTTTTTTAGCGGTGACGATTTTTTCGCCAACAAATCCCAATCCAATTCGGCAACCCACACTTCTTGCCTTACTTCGGCCAACTTGAGCGCCTTCTCCTCCACCAATCCCAAAGTGGCCACTACCTTTTCCCCGAGCTTCAAACTCAATCCATAGGCAAAAGGTGCCGTTTCAATCACCTCAACTTGGCTTACCTCCACATGCAAGCGCTCCAAGATTTGGGTCACAGTCGCATACAAGTCAGCGAAGGCAAACGGTTTTGCAGGGGCCACCCAACTTTCGGAAGTACTATTTCCAGATTGAAAAATCGCCAAACGTCTTGACTCCTTGTAACCCCCTTCGGATTTCTTTTGATAGACCGTGCCAAATTCAAAGCACTTCAGATCTGTTTGTCTACGATTGATGTTGTGTGCCAAGACCTCTAGCCCTGAGAAAAGGAGCGTTTGGCGCATCACGCCAAGGTCCTCACTGAGTTTGTTGTAGATCTCCACAGTAGTTGCCGCATCCAAAAACCCCGCTTTTTCAACGTATTTGGGGCTGGTCAAACTATTGGTAACCATCTCAAAGTAACCTTGATTCGCAAGCATCTCAGTGAGTCGGTACTGTAACTTCGCCACATCCTTTACTGGGTGTTCGGCTAAGAAATCAGTGCTGAGTTTTTCGGATAGCGGCACTTGTTGGAAGCCGTGAATACGCAACACCTCTTCAATGATGTCCGCTTCGCGGGTGACATCCACGCGGTAAGGCTTCACTGTAGCCACAAATCCGGTCTCCGTTCGCTTAGAAACAGCAATATCGAGTCCTTCCAAAATGGCTACGACTTCCTCTGGGTCAATAACTTTACCAATCAGTCGGTTGATGTGGGCAAAACTCACCTCAATCTGCGCATCAGCTTTTGGCTGCGGATAGTGATCCACTACCTCTGAAGCGATTTTTGCGCCAGCATAGCGCTGCAACAGCAGCACGGCTTGCTTCAAGGCATAGACTGGCATGTTGGGATCAGTACCCCGCTCAAATCGGAAAGAAGCATCCGTCTTCAATCCATGAATCTGAGACCCTTTACGGATCACGTCTGGAGAGAAATAGGCAGACTCCAAAAAGATGCTTGTCGTTTGCTCGGAAACACCAGATACAGCGCCACCAAAGACCCCAGCGATACACATCCCGCCCTTCGGATCACAGATCATCAACTCCTCACCGGATAGCTTTCGTTCCTTTCCGTCCAAAGTCACAAAAGTGCTTCCTTTTGGGAGCTTGCCTACGCGGATTTTCCCTTCCCTGATTTTGGCAGCATCAAAGGCATGCAAGGGTTGCCCCAAATCGTGCAAGATATAATTGGTAATGTCGACTACGTTGTTGATGGGTTCCAAGCCCAAGGAACGAAGAAAATGCTGCAGCCACTGGGGAGAGGGCTTGACCTCAATCCCCGTAAGTACAATACCCGCATAGCGAGGGCAATCAGAAGTTTGGTCAACGACCACCTCGAGGGAAGCGCCAGCAGCTTCCACTTGAATAGTAGGCTCTACTGGCAAACACAAGTCTCTACGCAATAGGGCTTTTAAGTCCCGGGCAACTCCCAAGTGAGAGGCCGCATCTGCGCGGTTGGGCGTGAGTCCAATTTCTAAAATAAGGTCTTGGGTCACTTCAAAGTAAGCAGATGCAGGACTGCCATTAGGCAGGTCTGTATCCAAAACAATGATTCCAGCATGAGAAGTACCGATGCCGATTTCGTCCTCTGCACAAATCATCCCTTCAGATGCTTGGCCTCGGATTTTTGCTTTTTTAATTTCAAAGGGTTCGCCAGTACTCGGATACAAGGTAGCTCCTACCGTGGCAACCACTACTTTTTGTCCTGCGGCTACATTCGAAGCCCCACAAACAATCTGCGAGGGCTGCTCCTGTCCAATATCGACCGTAGTCAAACTCAACTTGTCTGCATCGGGATGCTTGACACAGGTAAGTACTTCACCGATAACTAGTCCCGCTAAGCCTCCAGGAACAGACACAAAGGGCTCCAGATGCTCCACTTCAAGCCCCGATTGGGTGAGTAGCGCCGCAATTTCTTCTGGGCTTTCATTCAAATAGAGGTATTCCTTGAGTCTATTGATGGATATTTTCATAGGGCATTGGGTAAGCGAATCAGGCGATTCCGAACTAGTCGCGTGAGCAGTTAGTGGGTAAGTTGCAAATTTAAATGATTTGCCTGAGCGGCGATCATTTATCGTAATTTTTCTCCCCTACTGGAAGGGCAATTTCCAAGATATTCTCACGTGGCGGAAGGGGGCAAGCAAAGTCCGGATTGTAGGCACAGTAGGGATTGAAGGCCAGATTGAAGTCGATTGTGATGCTATTTTTTCCGTCCTGACGCACATTCAGGTAACGTCCTCCACCGTAGGTTTCTTTGCCGGAAGTTTCATCCGCAAAGGCTAGAAAATAATTGCGCATATCCGACTCATTCAGCGACTGCATCAAGAGGAGTTTATTGGTTTTTCCTCCCAACTCAAATACCGCAAAGGAATGTTCTAGGTAGCGTTCCGTACTTCCATCCGTCAAGGGAACCTCCCTGATTTTTTTGATTTCAATGGGTAGCAATCTGGCTTTTACCCGGTATGCAGGATCGATGGGGTAGAACGTCAGGCTTTGCAAGCCTCTTTTTTGCTCCTCTGTCAAGGGAGATTCAACATTGAAACGGATGTATTTGAACTGCCGCTCCCGTTCCTTCTCAATTTTTTCGATGTAATCTTCGGGGCTTTCTGCAGCGGTAAACATGTAAGTGACGGCCCCCAAGATCACTAGGGATGCTACAATTAGAATAAGATGGCTTGATTTCACGTATGCAAATTAAATTTTAGTACCAAACACGCCTTCGGGTTCCATGGTTTGAGCAAGGGGAAAAGAAAGCTCCCCAAAGCTACATCATCCCTTCATC
>JBIIGH010000065.1:0-11043 GCA_044236565.1 Algoriphagus sp.
TGTCTATCGTGTAGCTGCTGCGGTCAACGTTCAAATCTCGTATTTTTATTTGACCTTTTTCTTGTTCTTTTTTGGAATCCCTGCGGAAAAGCGCTGCGATGCGGCTCATCAAAGCACGTGGTTTGATCGGCTTGGTAATGTAATCGTCTGCACCTACATCAAAGGCAGCAACTTCCGAGTACTCTTCCAAGCGGGCAGTTAAGAAGATGATAAAGGCATGCTTGAGCTCTGGAATTTGACGGATTTGGAGGCAGGTTTCTACCCCGTCTTGGTTGGGCATCATGATGTCTAATAGAATGACATCGGGTTGAAATTTGATTGCAGTTTTTACCGCCTTGTGTCCGTCTTCTGCTGTAGCAACTTCATACCCCTCTTTTTGCAGGTTGTACTTTAAAATTTCGACGATGTTTGGTTCGTCATCGACGACCAATACCTTGATTTTTTGTTTGTCTGCCATGGGAAGAATTCCGAAATGTTTTCTGAAAATTAATGAATATCTACAGCTTCAAACCAAATGTTAAAGTAACCTTTCCTAGACCTAGCCAAAACCTCCTTAAAAATGGGGCTTTTTTTAGTGACTTGTTAAGTTAGTGTTAATCAATTACGCAATCTAATTTTTCAATCCACGAGCACTTCGGATGTCGATAGTTAATGCGCCAATAAATAGGTTGGCCTTAATCTTTACTGGAATTTTATTTGCATCCTTGGTGATCCAGACTTTTACAGGGTACTCCCCTCTAAACAGACTATTCTTGGGGATTTGTGGAGAAAAGAGGTAGGTTTCCTTGACCCCAAGACTGGTCTCCAGCGTTTCAGTTCCCTCGAATATTAATTTTAGGTTATATATTTCTTTATCAAAAAAACCGCGAAGCAAAATTTCTTGTCCCTTGCGCATGTTGGAGAGGTCCAAGGTGCGCAAAAAATAAAACCCACTGACTAAATCTTGTACCGTGCCCGGAAGCGAAAACACCTTTACCTCTTTGATTTTTTTGTTCTCCCGGTCATAAAGCTCCAGGGTGGCTTTTTTGTTGGTTTGGTCAAAATAAATCTTCTCGTTTCTTCGGTAACGACCCTCTTGAATGTAACGGTAAGAGAGACGGGGCAAAAGACTCTGGGTGTTCAGATGGGTTCCCCAGTTGTCATTCACCTTTCCGAAAAGTGTGGCGGCACCAATGGTATTTCCAAAGGCATCAATTTTAAAATGAGACTGCCCACTTTCTAAAACTGGTTTTTTTCCAACCTGCAGTTTGGCCTCAGCAAGATCCACCCAGCCGTAGGCTACTTCAAAAAGTAATTCTTCCCCGTAGGTGAAGGGGATATTCTTTGCAGGAGACTGTGCCCAGCAATTGGCAAGGGGGAAACAGGCGAGTAGCAGGACTTGAAAATAGCGTGGCATTGGATAACTGACAATTTGTGACAAAAACTGAAGAATTATACGATTAATTTTTCCAAATCTGCTGTTATAAAGCTTAAAAGTACAAATTTGCACAGCGAAAACAAGGTGGAGCGATACCTTGTTAGTTATGCAGCAAATTGGTAACTTGGACATTTTAACCTATACACAAACTCAACATGAGTACGAACAACGCAGAAAAACTCAAAGCATTACAGCTCACCATCGACAAGCTTGAAAAAACATACGGCAAAGGGGCTGTCATGAAGCTTAGCGACGAAAAAGTATTGGATATTCCCGCTATCTCTACTGGGTCCCTAGGTTTGGATATGGCCTTGGGTATTGGAGGTATTCCTAGAGGCAGGGTCATTGAAATCTACGGCCCAGAATCTTCCGGAAAGACTACGTTGACCATGCATTGCATCGCTGAAGCGCAAAAGGCAGGGGGCATGGCTGCTTTTATCGATGCAGAACACGCATTCGATAAGAATTACGCAGAAAAACTGGGTATCGACACCGAAAACCTACTGATTTCCCAGCCAGACAATGGGGAGCAAGCGCTAGAGATTGCAGAGCATTTGATCCGTTCAGGAGCAATTGACATTATCGTCATTGACTCTGTCGCTGCTTTGGTTCCCAAAGGGGAATTGGAAGGAGAAATGGGAGAAAGCAAGATGGGCTTGCAGGCACGTTTGATGTCACAGGCGCTTCGCAAACTAACTGGTGCAATCCACAAAACAGGTTGTGCCTGTATTTTTATCAACCAGCTTCGAGATAAGATTGGTGTGATGTTTGGTAGCCCGGAAACTACCACAGGTGGAAATGCCTTGAAATTCTATGCTTCCGTACGCTTGGATATCCGTCGAGTGGGACAGATTAAAGATGGGCCTGACAATATTATGGGAAATCGAACCCGCGTGAAGGTGGTTAAAAACAAAGTGGCGCCTCCATTTAAAGTGGTTGAATTTGACATCATGTATGGCCAGGGCATTTCAAAGGTCGGTGAAGTGATTGACCTTGGTGTGGAGCTAGAGATCATCAAAAAGGCGGGCTCTTGGTTCTCCTACAATGGCGAAAAACTAGGTCAAGGTCGTGATGCGGTAAAAAATCTGCTGCTGGACAATCCTGAATTACTCGATGAGTTGGAAGGAAAGATCAAAGGTGCTTCGGGATTGTTGCCGACTGAACCGACGATTTCTCTGGAAGATTAAAGTAGTACCGATAAGTAACAAAAAAGGCCCCGTACATCACATGCGGGGCCTTTTTTGTTGTCTATTAATTGGTTCGAATGGCTTCCACAGGATCCATTCGTGCAGCAAGCGTAGCGGGCACGATACCGGCTACAACTCCAATCGCAGAGGATACGCCAAGGCCCAAGATGATGTTATTGAAGGATAAAACCAGGTCAAGACTTCCTAGCGGAATAAAGCTCAGAAGGTACACGAGTAGGATACCTGAACCTCCACCAATCAAGCTCAAGCAAACTGCTTCAAAGAGAAACTGGAATAGGATGAAATAATTTCTGGCGCCTAGTGATTTTTGGATACCAATGATGTTGGTTCGCTCACGAACAGATACAAACATGATATTGGCAATTCCGAATCCACCCACCAAAATTGAAAATCCTCCAATCACCCAGCCGGCCACGGAGATTACATCAAAAATAGACCCAATGGCATTTTGGATAAATTCGGTTTTGTTGAGTGCAAAGTTATTTTCTTGCGTAGGCTTCAGTCCCCGTTTGGCACGGAGGTAGCCAGCCATCTCATTTTCCAAGGCCACTAGGCCCACATCGGTATCTCTACCCTTAGCAGAGATAGTGGGCTCCAGTCCATCCCGACCGGTGTAATACATTTTGCTGAATGCGCCGAAAGGCACCAAACAGGCTTCATCTTTGGATGGGAGCTCCAAAAATCCTTCTCCCTCTTCTTCAAAAATGCCGATCACGGTAAACTTCATGCCCTTGATTTTTACTTCTTTCCCCAAGGCTTCCTCGTTGGGAAATAGGGTAGTGGCGATTTTTTTTCCGACAATAATCAGGTTTCGAGAAGCATTGATCTCCGCCTCAGAGAAGTAGCGGCCCTCTTCCAAGGCCACCTCAAACACGTCTTGGTAGGTATAGGCAACCCCAGATAGGGAGGTGCCTTGGTACGAATTGCTTCCTGCTTGGATGGTCGCAGATGAAGAGGCAGAAATGGTGACACCATCTGCATTTTTTAATCGTTCCTCCAAAAATTTATATTCTGCATAGGTACCTGGAGGACGCTGAAAATACTTCCACCAAGGGTAGTCTTGGGGTCCATTGGCAAATGGAAATCGGTCTACACGCATGACATTGGTTCCCAAAAAGGCAAAGGATGACTTGATTTTACCCTCCAATGAATCCACCAAAGTAAACACAGCAATGATGGCAAAAATACCGATGGTGACCCCCAGAAGGGAAAGAATGGTTCGTGTGAGGTTGGATTTTAAGGCCGAAATGGCAAACCTAAAACTTTCCCAAGAAAGCTTTAAAAAGAGCATAGAATAACTAGTTGGTTAAAACAATTTGTTAAGTTAGGTGAAATTGGGCATTATTGTTATTATCTTTGCATTTTTTAAAAGTAATCTCCTTTCGAGTTTCGAATAAGTCAAATACTCCCTAACACCCTCTATGAAATTATCTGATTTCAAATTTGAAGTTCCCAAAAAACTGATCGCGCTCTATCCCACAGAAAATCGTGATGAGTCCAGATTGATGGTTGTTCATCGGAAAACTGGAGAAATTGAGCACCGTACCTTCAAAGATATTCTAGATTACTTTACTGAAGGGGATGTATTTGTAACCAACGACACCAAAGTCTTCCCTGCTCGTCTATACGGAAACAAGGAAAAGACGGGTGCGAAAATTGAAGTTTTCTTGTTGCGAGAACTAAATCCTGAATTCAAACTTTGGGATGTACTGGTTGACCCTGCTCGAAAAATCAGAGTGGGCAACAAGCTCTATTTTGGAGACAGTGACCTGGTCGCAGAAGTCATTGACAACACCACTTCAAGAGGCAGAACCATCCGCTTTTTGTTTGATGGCACCGACGAAGAATTTCACAAAACGATTGACACCTTAGGTGAGACGCCTCTATTGAAAGAAATTATCGAGCGTCCCATCGAGCCTGAAGATAGAGAACGTTACCAGACCGTTTTTGCAAAGAATGTGGGCGCAGTAGCAGCACCAACTGCTGGATTGCATTTTACCCCACAGTTGCTCAAGCGTTTGGAATTGAAAGGTGTTGAAATAGCACCCATCACCCTTCATGTGGGTCTGGGTACTTTCCGCCAAGTAGATGTGGAAGACCTGACCAAGCATAAAATGGATTCAGAGAACTATTTCATTACAGAGCGAACTGTCAAATTGGTCAATGAATCTTTGGATCAGAAAAAGCGTGTGGTGGCAGTAGGAACAACTTCACTCAAAACAGTTGAATCCTCTGTAACTGCAGGAGGTAGGCTCAAGGAAAGCAGTGGATGGACGGATAAATTCATCATCCCTCCCTACGATTTTAAAATCGCCAATGCCTTGCTTACCAACTTCCACCTACCAGAATCTACCTTACTCATGACTGCCTCTGCATTTGGTGGCTATCCATTGATGATGAAGGCCTACAAGGAAGCCATCAAAGAAAAGTATCGATTCTTCTCCTATGGAGATGCGATGCTCATCTTGTAAATCGAATTCGTCCCGCACCTACGGGACTTTTTTTTGCCCTAGTTTTCTTCTGGCTGCCAAACAAATTTCTTAAAAATAGCGGGGGTCTCGCCTAGGAATTTAATTTTGTAAGAATTCAATGCGCATGAACAAAGCAGCAATACTCGTCGCCGGTGGCAAAGGGATGCGGATGGGAACTTCCCTGCCCAAGCAATACCTTCCTTTAGCAGGAAAGCCCGTGTTGATGCATACGCTGGAAAAATTTTTTAGTGCTGATCCAAACCTCCACTTGATCCTAGTGCTACCAAAGGATGACTTTGACTACTGGAGGACTTTGTGTGAACAGCATCATTTTGCACTTCCTCATGAATTGATTTCAGGAGGGGAAAGCCGATTTCAATCGGTGAAAAACGGATTGACGGCACTACCATTCACCGAAGGCTTGGTTGCAATCCACGATGGGGTGAGGCCTTTTGTGACGGAACAAGTAATTCAATCCAGCTTTGCGCAAGCAGCAAAATCAGGGAGTGCCATTCCGGTAGTTTCTTTAAAAGATTCCCTTCGTAAGGTGGATGCAGGAGGGGAAAGCACCTTTCAAGAACGTGCCAACTTCCGATTGGTGCAGACCCCTCAAACTTTTCAAGTAGCGCAACTGATGCAAGCCTTTTCGGTGGAGGAGTTGGGTATTTTTACGGATGACGCGACGGTGTATGAGCACCAGGGGTGGGCGGTTACGCTTATTGAGGGCAATTCCGAGAACATCAAGTTGACCACCCCGGAAGACCTTGCCTTTGCTGAATTTTTAATGGCCGCTCGCTGAGTTGAAAAGGGAAAATCTTTTACCGACCCGTTCGGGTGCTTTACCGATTTTTTGAATGACTTCACCTATTCCCTAAATGCCCCTTTGGCCTTGAATCCTAGATTTGTTTAACTAAATTTAATTCAAATGAACAACTACACTAAACCACGTAACGACGGCAGTATTGCATTTGGCGTAATCATTCTCGGTATAGGCCTAGTCCTCCTCTTTAGAAAATTTGGACTCTATATCCCAGATTGGGTACTGACCTGGCCGATGATCTTGATCGCTGTAGGTACCTACACGCTCATCAGTCAGCAGTTCAAGAGTTTTTTTGGATCTGTGGTGCTCTTCATTGGAGTCTACTTTTTACTGAAAAGAGAGTTTGACCTTGATCTAGGCCTAGACCAATTTATTTGGCCAGTTGGTTTGATCGCTCTTGGTATCTACTTGATTCTCCATAAAAAGCAGGAATACAAAGTCATGGAGGAGGCTCGAAAAAATTGGGAGGGCTCTCGAAAAAATAAAGCAGAAGCTAAAAATTCGGAGAATATCGAGTCAGCCGAAGTAGTAGAGGATACAAACGCCTCGAAGGAAGGGTCGGCCAAGGCTCCAGATTCTGGGTTTGTGCGAGCGACTGGAACCGCCTTTGTGGATCGGATCAATGAGAGCGCCATCTTTAGTGGCGTGAATCGAAAATTGATGACTAAAAATTTTCAAGGAGGAAAGGCCACCGTGATTTTTGGTGGGCTGGACTTAGACCTGACTCAGGTGGATTTTACTGGGGTTGTCACGCTAGACCTTGAGGTTGGATTTGGTGGGGTCAAGTTGATCGTCCCTCCGCATTGGGATGTCCGTACGGAAATGTCCAACATTGCTGCAGGTCTGGAAGACAAGCGCATGTTTCGAGAAGGAGGAGTAGACACCAACAAAGTCTTGATTCTAAAAGGCACGCTATTGTTCAGTGGATTGGAAATCAAGTCCTTTTAATTCATTCTAAAACCTACCCCAGACCTTGTATTTAAACGCTTTTTCTAGTTCAAGCTTTGGGAAATGGATACTCCCAGGAATCGGATGCATCTGGTTTCTGGGAGCTTATTTTTTATTGCTCCACCAAGGAATGGGTGAAGAATCAGCGCTTGTAGACGCTTTCTTTTTCACCCTATTTTTTTTGGGAGGGGTGCTTCTTTTGGATCGGGTGTTTCGACATTACACGCCCAACCGAAAAAATGGATTTCTTCTCGTCATTTTTCCACTCTTGCTCAGTGGGGGATTGGTATGGGGGCATTCCCAGCTTCTGGACTGGTGGTTTGCAGAAGAATCTAAGTACTTGGAACTATTGGAATCAAGCTTTCTCTACCGATGGGTGTTTCTTGGAGTAGTGATTCAACTTCTAGCTGTGTTGGCGGTGGTGATCTCAAAGTTGGCAGGACAGGAGGAGCTAAGCCGTCGTGAGGGACAATTGCTTCAGCTATCTAAGGATGCAGAGCTTGCCCAACTTCGGCAGCAGCTGCAGCCCCATTTTTTATTCAATAGCCTCAATTCCATCCATGCGCTGGTGCTTGCAAGTCCGCAGCGGGCCAGAGAAATGGTGCTGTTACTTTCTGATTTTTTGAGAGGCACCCTTCGTAGCGAAGGCCAATCTTGGATCAATTTGTCCGATGAACTCAAGTACTTGAGCATGTATTTTGACATCGAGCGGGTTCGCTTTGGACACCGCTTGTTGGTGGAAATGGAAGTAGCACCTGAAGTCGAATCGTTAAAAATACCACCGCTGCTAGTGCAGCCCTTGGTAGAAAATGCAATCAAGTATGGCCTTTACGGAACTTTGGGAGAGGTCACGATTCGTGTATCCTGCAAAAAAGAAGAAAATTACCTTCTGATTACGGTGCAAAACCCTTTTGATTCCCAAGATTCAGGTCCTGAGGGCATCGGCTTTGGATTGAGTTCGATCGAACGCAGGCTATTTTTGATTTTTGGAAGAACGGATTTGCTGCATAAAAGTACCGAAAACAACTTGTTTCAAGTCCAATTAAAACTCCCCCTCACCGCATGATCAAAACTATTATTGTGGATGACGAGCCTTTGGCTACTGGTCTAGTTAGCGAATTTTTGAGGAGCTATCCTCAATTTGAAGTGGTGGCGATTTGCCACGATGGGTTTGAGGCCTTGAAGGCGATCCAACTTTTTCAGCCGGAGCTGATTTTCCTAGACATTCAAATGCCCAAGATTACGGGCTTTGAGTTGCTCGAGCTCTTGGACTCCCCACCAGCAGTATTATTTACGACTGCTTTTGACCAGTACGCGGTGCAGGCCTTTGATGCCAAGGGGCTGGACTACCTGGTCAAGCCTTTTTCTGAAGCACGATTTGCGCAGGCTATCGCACGGTTTTTAAGTCAGTACCAGGCAAAAGAATTGCCCGAAGCAGTGGACTACCCCGTTTCCGAGGAGCGAAGCAAACGAATTGTGGTCCGGGTAAAAAATGAGATCAAAATCATCCAGACCCAGGAAGTAGCCTTCTTCGAGGCGGAGGACGATTACATTTCCATTCATACCCAGGAAGGAAAATTTTTGAAGAAGATGACCATGAAGCAGCTGGAAGAGAGTCTCGATCCAGACAAATTTGCCCGAGTGCATCGATCTTTTTTGGTGAATCTTCAACAGGTATCGGGACTTGAGCCTTACGAAAAGGAATCTTACCTCCTTCGTCTTCGGTCAGGGCAAAAAATTCCTGTGAGCAAGTCTGGCTATACTCGCTTGCGCCAAGTTCTTGGACTTTAATTCACGTTGATAAAAAAAAGTCCCGCAGATGCGGGACTTCCAACTTAATATTCGTCCTCGTTGAAGAAAAAGTCATCCTTTGTAGGATAATCAGGCCAAATTTCTTCAATGGTCTCGTAGGGTTCCCCATCGTCTTCCAGCTCTTGTAGGTTTTCCACTACTTCAAGTGGAGCGCCAGAGCGAATGGCATAATCGATCAATTCGTCCTTGGTTGCTGGCCAAGGGGCATCTTCAAGGTAGGAGGCTAGTTCAAGTGTCCAGTACATAGTTTTTGTTTTTGGAGGTGTTCCGGATGTTAATAATGCAAGAATAGTAATTTTTTTAATATGTAGGTTGTACTCAATTTCTCGGAGAAAGTTGCTTCAAGACATAGTTCTTTACATCAATCTTTCGCTTGAGGCTAGAAAGCTTTTTTTTCATCATCATTTCGAAATCTGCAGTCTCTACTCGGAAGTTGTCCGAATTGTTTTGCATCGTCTCCAATTCCCCCTGATCTCGGTGCAAAAGGTCCTTGAGAATGGATGATTTAATTTGATTTTGTTCTTCCAGCATTTTGTCCGCAAAGTCAGCGTACTTGCTGTGCCCGAGTTTCTCTAAAAAGGCCTTTTCAAAGATGATGTCCATGAAAAACTGATAGGAGCGCGCTGGCAAGTTTGCCTCTTTTGGTTTACGCATCGGAAGCTTTTTCCAATCTTCTTGGATGGTCTTGGCGCGGATCGTGATCTCCTGGCTCGTAGGCTGGTGGGCCAATTTTTTTAATTCTTCCACCATCCCCTCAATTTTGCGAAGCACTTCCCGAGGGGGCATCACTGGACCCGGGTTGAGTGTACGCTTGTAACGGGAAAATATCCGATTATTTAATTTTGAAAATTCATCCCAGATGGGTTGCCGCCGTTCAGCAGGAACTTTTCCAGCGGTTTTCCACTCCTTTTGAATCCGCTTGCTGATATCAAAAGCCATTTTGGCATCCGGGAGATCGTGTGCTGTACGTGCCTGCTCCAACAGAGATTCATACACTTTGATATTTTCTTCCGCCTGCAATGCGAGGCCATCGTAAAAGTTCTGGCGCTGCTCAAAGAAATAGTCAACTGCTTGATTGAATTCCGCTTCCATTTCCTCATGAACCTCTTTTTCAACAGGTCCAGTTTTGATCCAGCGCAACTTTAACTCTTTGAATAGTTCGGTGGTGTCTTTCCAGTCCGTACTGGATTGTATTGCGAGCGCCTCCTGAATCAAACCTTGTTTAATTTCCAAGTTTTTGCTTCGATTGCCCTGAATGATTTCACTTAAAAAAGCTTCTTGCTCTTCAAGCTGGGCGATCAACTGCGTAAAATCCCCTAAGGCATCACTGGTATACAGTGATTCTTTGAGGTGAATCAATTTCATTAAAAAAGAACCCTTGTTTTGATTTTCTTCGATGGCGTCTTTTAATCGGGCCACCTTTTCTTCAAGTTGGGTAAAACGAGTTTCAAAATAAAGGAGGGTCGATGCCTCGTCTCCTTTCACCTCACCAATCACTCGGTCTGGTCCACCTAAAAATCCCTTTAGAAAGACCTTTCCGTCTTGGATATATCCAAAGGCATGTTGCATGGTACTACTCTAGGTTATAGGTTGTGTAACTCAATTTTATGCAAAATAATCAATTAGCCCTCACTTATCCTAAGAAAGGTATATTTTTGCCTTTTACAATTGTTTCTTACCCATCGAACTCCTTTACTGGCATGAGCGCAGAAAAAATCATCTTTTCAATGGCCGGGGTTTCCAAAATCTACCCCCCACAAAAGAAAGTACTCAAAGATATTTACCTTTCCTTTTTTTATGGTGCCAAGATTGGCGTATTGGGTCTCAATGGCTCAGGAAAGTCCTCCGTACTACGCATCATCGCAGGTTTGGACAAGGAATTTTTAGGGGAAGTGGTCTGGTCACCAGGCTACACGGTAGGAATGCTAGAGCAGGAGCCCAAGTTGGATCCCACCAAGACCGTCAAAGAAGTGGTGGAGGAAGCGGTAGCCAGTACCGTTGCCTTGCTCAAGGAATTTGAGGAGATCAACGAGAAATTCATGGATCCCGCCCTGATGGACGATCCGGATGCCATGGACAAGTTGATCACCCGTCAAGGGGAAGTGCAGGAAAAATTGGATGCAGTAAATGCTTGGGAGCTCGACGTGATGCTCGATAAGGCCATGGATGCCTTGCGCCTCCCGCCAGCTGAAGCCAACGTGGCCAACCTATCAGGTGGTGAAAAAAGACGCGTGGCCCTCTGCCGTTTGCTTTTGCAGGAGCCAGATGTGCTCTTGCTCGATGAACCGACCAACCACCTGGATGCTGAATCGGTACATTGGCTGGAGCAGCACTTGCAGAATTACAAAGGAACCGTCATTGCGGTTA
>JBIIGH010000270.1:0-2839 GCA_044236565.1 Algoriphagus sp.
TATTGTAAATAGTATTTCCCGTTGTGCTTGGTGACATGGGCGCCTTCCATAAAGGGATCCAGGAAGGTATTGTCCATGTGCTCCCCAAATCGCTGCCAGCCGTACTTGTCCGGTTCTAGGAGGTAGAGTTCCTTTCGCGTGCCAATGGGCGCCATCGTTTTTCGATTCAACTCCACTCCGTAGAGTGGGTAGCGGTTGGAACTTCCATTGTACATGTACAATCGGCCATCGTCATCGGTGAAGAAGTCGGGGTCCCAACCTCCAATTTCAAATTTTTCGACCAGTGGCTTCCATTCATTGGCTTTGGGATTGGTGCTCATCCAGATGGTAAAGTCTTTTTCGTAGGTAGAGCCCATCACGAGCACGGTATCCCCAACAATGCCCACTGCGGGGGCACACAACTCATCGTATACTTTGTTCCAAGGTTGAAGAAAACGTCGGGAATGAAACTCCCAGTTCAACATGTTGTCACTGGTCCAATAGCCCCACTGGTTGGTCGAAAAAAGAATGTAGGAACCCTGGTAGTTGACCACCACCGGATCTGCGGTGGCCCGATGCCTGCCCCATTCCGAGAAATTGGGGATGGGCGTGTAACCATAATCCAGGTTGATGGGATTGCAGTACGTGAGCTGCTGCGCCTGAGAACCAAAGGAAAAAAGAAGCAGGGCAAGGATAAGTGTGAGGCAATAACGCATGGCTAAACAATTAAAAATGGAGTACTCCAAAGAGCAGAATCAGTGGAAGCCAAGTACAAATCCCTTGACCCTACAATGAGCTGACCTTTTCAAAAATAAGGGAGAGCAAGCCAAGAAAAAAATGGAGGGCCTCGTTGAGGGCCTTAAAAATTCTACCGCACCTAGATTTTAGTAATTAAAAAAACTTATACATATATTTGTTACACTAACAATTGCCATGACACAAGAACTCTTTGCTAGCTATTCCTTTTTGCTGGACCGCACGGCCCGCAAGGTGAAGCAATATGCGCAGCAGCAATTCAAGCAAGGAGGCTTTGATGTGACCGTAGATCAATGGTTGGTCTTAAAAAACCTGTCGGAAAATCCGGAACTCAGCCAAACCGAATTGGCAAACCTAGTTTTCAAGGATCATCCCACACTCACCCGAATTTTGGATTTACTTCATAAAAAAGGCTACATCATTCGGGTGCAGCACCCACAGGATCGCAGAAGTTTCCAATTACACTTGACAGAAGCAGGCGTAACTAAAGTTGCTGAATTGCGACCTAAAGTCCTTCAATTTCGAGAAAAAGCTTGGGAAAATCTGACCGAAAAGGACTTCTTGGAATTCAAGCGCATCTTGAATACCATCTACCAAAATTTGGACGATTCAAACAAAGAAACCAACAGCTAGTTTGGAATTCAGTAGACGAATTCCAGGCCCTAACCAAACGCATTTAACTACTCCATGAACACCCCCACCATCCACACTGATTTATGCATCATCGGCGCCGGGCCGGTCGGTTTATTCGCAGTTTTTGAAGCAGGACTTCTCAAAATGAGATGTCACCTGATCGATGCCTTACCACAGATTGGTGGGCAGCTTTCTGAAATCTACCCGCAAAAACCCATCTACGACATCCCTGGATATCCTGAAGTTAAAGCACAGGACTTGGTGGACAACCTGATGGAGCAGGCCAAACCTTTTAATCCCACCTTCACCTTGGGAGAGCGCGTGGACCTGCTCGACAGACAGGAGGATGGCAGCTTTATCGTCACCACCAGCGACAAGACCCAGGTGCATGCCAAGGTCATCATCATTGCTGGCGGATTGGGTTGCTTCGAACCTAGAAAACCTGTTTTGAACAACCTGGAAGCCTTTGAGGGCAAGGGTATTCATTACATGGTCAAGAATCCAGAAACCTTCCGTGACAAAAAAGTGGTCATCGCAGGAGGTGGGGATTCGGCTTTGGATTGGACCATTTTCTTGGCCAATGTAGCGGAGCGCGTGACTTTGGTGCACCGAAACGAAACTTTCCGTGGCGCACCTGATTCTGCTTCCAAAGTATTTGACCTTGCTCAACAAGGGAAGATCGATTTGATTCTTTCTGCCAACTTGAAGGAAGCAAGTGGAAACGACCGCCTCGAAAAAGTAATTTTAGAAGACAAGGACAACCAGGAAATCGTATTGGATGCAGATTATTTGATCCCTTTGTTTGGCCTTTCGCCAAAACTAGGACCGATCGCCGACTGGGGACTCAGCATCGACAAAAACGCAATCGAAGTGGATACCCGCGATTACTCCACCGGAGTGGAGCGCATCTATGCCATTGGGGACATCAATACCTATCCAGGAAAGTTGAAACTCATCCTTTGTGGCTTCCATGAGGCTGCAATCATGATGCACTCGGCCTTCAAATATGTGTACCCAGACCAAAAACTAAGTTTCAAATACACCACCGTGAACGGGGTAAACGCATTCTAAGACCTTATGGAACTCATCAAATTTACCGTAGAAGACCAACAGGGAGGTCGCCAAGAAGTAGAAGCTCCTACAGACATGGGCCTTAGCCTGATGGAAATTCTTAAGGCTTCCGAGTACCCCATCTTGGCTACCTGCGGGGGCATGGCGCTTTGTGCAACTTGCCATGTGGAAATCTTGGAAGGCCAAGCCGGCCTAGGGGATGCTACAGATGTGGAGTTAGACCAATTGGAAAACTTGCCCGAATACTTCCCTACTTCTAGATTGGCTTGCCAGATTCGGATAGGAGATCAGCTGGAAGGTGCGATCATCAAACTTCGAGGAGAGGACGTGGTCTAAGCCAATTCTCCAGCTTTTGAAAGTTAAAAACTAACCTATTTTAGCTCGATGAAAACATCGAGCT
>JBIIGH010000271.1:0-2830 GCA_044236565.1 Algoriphagus sp.
CGCAGGGAAGCAGGGCTTGGGAACCGCTTACATCGCTGGATTTCGTTGGGCTTTGGCCTCCAACTACGATTTTATTTTTGAGATGGATTGTGATTTTTCACACGATCCCAAAGACCTGATCCGCCTTTACGAAGCCATCAAAACCCGAGACTACGATTTGGCCATTGGTTCCAGATACATCACCGGTGTCAATGTAGTCAACTGGCCCATGGGCAGGGTGCTCATGTCCTATTTTGCGAGCAAATACGTGAATTTGATTACCGGCCTACCTATCCAGGATGCTACGGCAGGTTTCAAATGCTACCATCGCAGCGTACTGGAAGGAATTGCACTAGACAAAATCAAATTTATTGGCTACGCCTTCCAAATCGAGATGAAGTTTACCGCCTGGAAACTAGGCTTCAAACTCGTGGAGGTACCCATTATCTTCACTGACCGCACCAGAGGGCAATCCAAAATGAGCCCGAAAATCTTCAAAGAAGCCGTATTGGGCGTAATTTTGATGAAACTAAAAAGTATTTTTAAACCCTACCGATTAGTCAAATCGAATTGATTTGATCGGATCCACCCGTGAAATAATCCGAACCGGGATCCACAATACCAAGGCAGTCAACACCGTGACCCCAAGATTGAGGAGGAGAAATGCCGTCCAATTCCAATCGATAGGCACATAGCTCATGTAATAACTTATTGGATCCAGAGGGATCAACTGAAAATAATCCTGCAAACCTCCCAGCACCAAGGCAAAGGCATTGCCATACAAAAGCCCCTTGCCCAAAATATGGATGCCATTCCAGAAAAATAGGGATCGGATTTGGGAGTTTTTAGCACCCATGGCCTTCAGCAAGCCAATCATCTGCGTTCGTTCCATGATCAAGAGAAACAGAATCGCACCCATGTTGAAAATGGCCACAAAGCCAATTAGGGAGATAAACACGATCACGTTGGTGTCGAGCAACTTCAACCAATCAAAAATATCCAAGAACCGCTCCCGGCTATCCAGCAAGCGAAGATCGTAGTCCAATTCGTCTTCCAGTAAGGGTGCATACACATCCAGTTGCTCCGTGTCGGCTACATGCAATTCCAAACCTCCTACTTGATCGGAAGTCCATCCATTCAAATTTCGAATGGTCTGCAGCTCCCCAAGGACCATCTGCTCGTCAAAATTTTCGAGGTAGGTTTCAAAAATACCCACTACGGCTACCCGACGGAATCGAGGTGGCTGCTGCACAAAGTAGAGGGTTACCTTATCCCCAACACGGATTTGCAACTTGTTGGCCAACAGCTTGGAGAGCAGAATTTCGTTGCTGACCCCAGAATCAGGAAGACGCATCATCCTTCCCTCCACTAGGTATTGCGAAAAGCCCAAACTGTCAAAATCTTTTCCCACTCCCTTGAGTAGGACACCCTCCACTTCGGCTGACCCTTTCAGCAAGGCCGCCTTGTGTGCATAGGATTGGATTTTGGTCAGAAAAGGAAATTGATCCCGTTTTTCAAAAAATTCAGCCTTCAACGAAAAGGGTTGCTCCTCGAATGCAGTACTCATTTGGAACTTTTGCACCTGAAAGTGCCCGGTAAACCCATACACCCGACTAGAAACCGTTTTTTGAAATCCACCCAGCACCATGATGGAGAGGATGGCTACACCCAAACCCACCGCCAAGCTCGCCACCGCAATGCGGTGGATGATTCCAGAAAAGCCACCGGCATGCTGAAAACTGATTCTTTTGGCTAGGAAATAGGAAAGGTTCAACGGACTGGGTTAAATTTGTTAGCAACTCCCCGCAAATTAGCATGAAGCAAGCGAAAAATTTACCCTTAGGCTACATTTTGACCATTTGCCTGATTTTGGCCAGCAGCGTAGCAGGATATGCGCAAGAAATCCGAGTTGGTGCCGAACAAGCCCAAATCTACTTGCCACTCCTCCAAGGAAAAAAAGTAGGGGTAGTAGGCAACCAAACCAGCATCCTTCCCAATTCCAAGCAGCAGCATCTGGTAGATTTTCTCTTGGAAAATAAAATTGAGGTAGTGAAAGTATTCGTGCCCGAACATGGATTCCGGGGTACTGCGGATGCAGGAGAAAAAGTCAACAATTCGATCGACTCCAAAACAGGCCTGCCCATCGTCTCCTTGTATGGCACCAACAAAAAGCCAAGTCCAGAGCAGCTCAATGACCTGGATGTGCTTGTCTTCGACTTACAAGATGTGGGCGTACGATTTTTTACCTACATCAGCACGCTACACTACGTGATGGAAGCCAGCGCAGAACAAGGTAAGTCCCTGATTGTACTTGATCGGCCCAACCCGAATGGCAACTATGTGGACGGCCCCATGCTGAAAAAAGGCTTCGAGTCCTTTGTGGGCATGCATCCCATCCCCATCGTTCATGGACTCAGTATTGGTGAACTCGCGCAGATGATCAACGGGGAAAAATGGCTAAAGGGAGGCCTAAAAGCCAAGCTCACCGTCGTTCCGGTGGCGAATTGGAACCATGCTACTCCTTACGAACTTCCTGTAAAGCCCTCTCCCAACTTGCCTAACGCACTTTCAATACGCCTCTATCCCAGCACCTGCCTTTTTGAAGGAACGGTCGTTTCCCTAGGACGCGGCACCTACTTTCCATTCCAAGTGTATGGCTACCCAGATGCAAGCTTTGGGGACTTCAGCTTTACCCCTGTATCCATTGACGGCATGTCCAAAACCCCTCCGCATCAGGACAAGGTATGTTATGGCAGAGACCTTCGCATGGAATCCCCAGCACAGCCTTTTACCTTGAGCTACCTCCTGGAAGCCTACGGTCGCTCCGGGATGAAGGAGAAATTCTGCAATT
>JBIIGH010000272.1:0-2822 GCA_044236565.1 Algoriphagus sp.
TGTCTTCCCCTCCCACGCGTGGATCGGTGCAGTTGGGTGAGTTTTCCTTTTCTCAGGGTCAAAACCTATTGGTACTCGATGGTCGCTCTTTCAGAGGCAACTACGAAACGGTGGATATCGGCTTTGGTTCGGTCGAAGAGTTTGCCGGAAAAGACCTAAAAGGTAAAATTGTAATCACCAATGTAGGGGCTCCTAACAAGTTTAGCCCCAACCAGCTTTTTTCCGAAGGCAGAGCCAAAGCAAAACGTGCCAAAGAAGCGGGCGCAATAGCCTTGATTGAGCGATTTAATGTTCCTTCAGTGCCTTGGCAGCTTGTTTCGGGCTTTCTAAACCGCTCACAACTGGGCCTTGACCAAGGAGAAGCAAGCAATCTGCCTTACCTCTGGGTAGAAGACCTGAAAAATCAATTGACCGGGACCAATCTCGGCAGAGCCAAGGTAGAAGTAGAAGGCAAGGTAACTACCAAGATCGATGGTAAAAACGTGCTTGCAGTCATTGAAGGCACAGATCCAGTCCTAAAAAATGAGTACATCTTACTTTCCGCACATTACGACCACGTAGGTGTAGGCACTCCAGATGAAACGGGTGATTCCATCTACAACGGTGCGCGAGACAACGCGGTAGGTACAGTAGCGGTACTCAATGCCGCAAACTACTTTGCCAAAAACCCTCCCAAGCGATCCATTCTTTTTGCGTTATGGACAGCCGAGGAAAAAGGCTTGCTAGGAAGTGCCTATTTTGCAAACAACCCTCTGGTGCCATTGAATCAAATCGTCTACAACCTCAACATTGACAATGCAGGTTACAACGATACCTCCATCATCACGGTAATTGGTTTGGGTAGAACCACAGCAGATTTCATGATCAATGAAGCAGTGGCTGAGTTTGGATTAACAGCCAAAGCAGATCCATCGCCCGAGCAAGGGCTGTATGACCGTTCCGATAATGTGAATTTCGCGAGAAAAGGCATCCCTGCTCCTAGCTTTACGCTTGGTTTCACCGCTTTTGACGACGAGATCAACAAGTATTACCACAAGGCTGGAGACGAAGTCGAAAGCTTTGACCTGAACTATGCCCAACTGTACTGGAAATCTTACATCCTTTCCGCTCAAAAAATTGCAAACTGGTCCCAAAAACCACAGTGGACCGCCGGAGACAAGTACGAGGAAGTAGGGAAGAAATTGTACGGAAACGAATAGTAAAAGGTACTAAGTACCATGTACCAAGTACGAGGTATGAGGTAGGAAATACGAGATACGAAATACGAGAGTGAAACTAATGTCGAATTTCGAACGCTGATCGAAGAATGTCGAAGTGGTGAAAACTAGTTTCTAGTGTCAGCAGGCTTTCTAGTCTAATCTCTTGGCTCTTGGTTCTTGCTTCTAAATATCATTGTGCTCTAAACCAGCATTCCGGCTACCGTAGCCGTCATCAAACAGGCCAGAGAAGCAGCAAACAAAGCTCGGAAGCCCAGACGACTCAAGTTGCCCTGTTGATTTGGTGCGATGATTGAAATACCTCCCAATTGGATTGCGATGGAACTAAAGTTAGAGAATCCGCAAAGCGCATAGGTAGAGATAATGATCGATTTGGTGCTAATGGAAGCTGCTTCCTTCATTTCGGCAAGGCTCAAGTAGGCCACAAACTCATTAATCACCGTCTTTTGGCCTAAAAGACTACCTACCTGCAGGGTATCCACCCATTCTACGCCAATCACCCAAGCAAAAACGCGGAAGACCTGACCAAAAATATATTCCAAGGAGAAGCCTTTGAATTGGCCTCCAGTAGAACTTTCTACCCAAGCATTCAATCCTGTATATTCTCCAATCAAGCCAGATAGCCCGTAATTGATGGCTGCGATTACTGCAATGAATGCCAAAAGCATCCCTCCTACGTTCAAGGCCAACTTCAATCCCTCGGCAGCACCAATCGACATCGCATCAATCAAATTGACGCCCATAGACTCCTGGTTGACCTCCAGTTTATCTTGCTTGATTTCCTTCTCCGTCTCTGGGATAAACATTTTCGACATCACAATTGCCCCTGGTGCATTCATGATACTCGCACCCAATAGGTACGCGGCAAACTTGCTCTGCTCCTCCATGCTATCTCCACCTAAGAACGCTACATATCCTGCGAGCACGCCCCCAGCGATTGTTGCCATTCCGCCTGTCATCAAGCACATCAATTCCGACTTACTCATCTGAGGAATAAAAGGTCGTACCAAAAGTGGCGCTTCGGTTTGGCCAAGGAAGATATTGCCCGCAGCAGAAAGCGACTCAGGTCCAGATAAACGCATGGAACGTGCCATCACCCAAGCAATGCCGTATACGACCTTTTGCAAGATTCCTAGGTAATACAAGCCGGAGGAAACGGTAGAGAAGAAGATGATGGTAGGTAGCACCTTAAATGCAAAAATAAATCCAAAGCTATCTCCAGCTAGATCCCCAAATATAAATCGGGCACCCGCTTCGCTGAAGCTTAGAAACTTCACAAAGCCTTCAGATAGGAACTGGAAGGCCATTTTAACTACCTCAACCTGGGTAATCAAAAATCCGAATACCAATTGAAGTGAGATGCCAATGGCAACCAGCCTCCAATCAATCTTTTTTCGATTCGCCGAAAATAGAAAAGCCACCAATACAATGACAAAAATTCCGAAAGAGCCTCTTAAAATTTCCATACAATAGATTAAACCAATTTTTAAAAATAGGCCAATCCTCGGCAAGAAAAAAGCCCCGAAGTGTTTCGGGGCTTAAAAATTTAGTTTCGCTTGTTTATTTCATCCCGAATCCGGGCAGCTTTTTCGTAATCCTCATCCA
>JBIIGH010000273.1:0-2818 GCA_044236565.1 Algoriphagus sp.
TTGGAAAGACGCCTACCGTACAATCTATCAGCCTCACCAAAGGAAAAAAGTACCAAATGACGATTGAGGTGACCAACTCCATTGAAAATGAAGACATTACCAAAGAAATCTTGGAAGAAGCTGCAGAACATCAATTTTTCTTCTTAGGTCCAGTATTTGATAGCAATATCTTCAGCATTCAGTACGCAGATGCTGGAGGGATAGCACTTGGTCTTAAAAATACGGTGACTGTATCTTCCTCTACGGGTACCAACAACAGCAGCATGCGCGTAGTGCTACGACATGACCTCAACAAAAGCTTTGCAGGTGCCAATAACCCTACTTTTGCAAACTTTGTACAGGCAGGTGGAGAAACTGATTTAGACATTACTTTCCCAGTGATTTTGAACTAAGTAAAAGTCAGTCCGAAAACAAATGAGGCTGTCTCAAGTGATGAGACAGCCTCTTTTCATTAAAGATTTTTCGCTTTTTGATAATTAAGCAAAGGGAAATGAGCTTTGAAGTTCAATTAGGTGAGCTGTCAACCGTCGACTGCCTGTGGGCCGTGGCTTATGGTCTGTGAACGATTATCCGCGGTGATAAACGCTCAAAATGAGTGAATGAACCGATTGCGGATAATCATTTTTTAAAAGCTTTTACCACAAACAGCAATTCGATCTGGGTCAAATTCGGCCCGAGCTTTAACCCCAATATTTCCAGCAACTAATATGACCGCATATTCTGGGCCTTCATTGGCAAGGTGAATCTTTACGTGTCCATCAAAATTGTTGAGGTCCTCAAACTTCAAACTTCTTCCATCGGATAGTTTGCCCAGCTGAGTGGTAGAGGTCAATTGCTTGGATGGCAAGGGATTCAAAAGATGGGCAATCGGAGCATTGGTTTGATCATAGCCTCCAAAATGCAAATGTGCAGGATATGCATACGAAGTGGACGATTTAGCGCCATCCATTCGTAACGCTAATTCCAAGTTACCATCCACCAATTCCTTAAATTCTACAGTACCTTTATAGGCAAAGGTACTCGCTTGAAAAAGTTCAAATTCGATGCTTCTTCCAGAATACTGATTTTCATCGGCATCTTTGCAAGATCCGATGCAGATCGATAAAGAAAGAAGTAGCAATAACTTTTTCATAGGAAGTCGGTTTTCTTTTTAAACGCAATTCTCAAAAAGTGGTTCAAATCAACTTCTAATTTAGGCATTCGTTTTGGCTAGTCTACTTTCTTCCTGTAAAAATCACTTTCTAGATTCTTAATTCGATGCAAATTTTTGCAGAACTAATCCATAGACTCGATCAATCGAATAAAACGGGAGACAAGCTAGAAGCCTTGGATTGGTTTTTTTCGAATGCGGCTCCAGCGGATTCAGTTTGGGTGATTGCCATTTTTTCCCATCGACGGCCTAAGCGTCAAGTATCCACCCGTCAGCTCCGGAACTGGTGTCAAGAAAAAGCAGGAATTCCAGATTGGCTCTTTGAAGAATCCTATCAGGCTGTAGGTGATCTCGCGGAAACCATCGCCCTCCTACTCCCAGCTCCAACCCGGACCCATAGCGTATCCCTCACCGAGTGGATCCACTGGCTTCAACAATTGCCTGCAGACGAAGAGTTGAAAAAACAAGAAATTCTGGCTGCCTGGGATCAATTCACTAGCCTAGAGCGATTCGTATTCAACAAGTTAATCACAGGTGGATTTCGCATTGGAGTGAGCCAAAATCTCCTCATTCAAGCCCTGTCCAAGTTTACTGGCTTGCCACAAGCCCAGGTAGCACATCGCTTGATGGGCAACTGGGATCCTGAACAAATCAGCCTCCAAGAGCTCCTTCATCCAGAGAACAAAGAAGAAGATTATTCCAAACCCTACCCTTTTTTCTTGGCGCATCCTATCGAAACAGAATTCCTAGAGAGCAGCACCGTCAGCGAATGGATCGCAGAATGGAAGTGGGATGGCATTCGAGGCCAACTTATCCGAAGAGGGCAACAGTCCTTTATCTGGAGCCGAGGCGAAGAGCTGGTCAATGACAAGTTTCCCGAAATTCTCGAATTCCTAGATCAACTTCCCGATGGTACCGTTCTCGATGGAGAGCTGCTGGCCTACCAGGAGGATAGTCCCCTTCCTTTTTCAGTTCTTCAAACACGAATCACTCGTAAAAGTCTTCCCAAAAAAATCTTGCTTGAGGCTCCCGTAAGTTTCATCGCATTTGATCTTTTGGAATGGGAAGGTAAAGACCTTCGAAACGAACCGCTTGCCAAACGAAAAGCATTCCTTGAAGAACTTGTTCAGCAGGCAAATCACCCAAAATTTAAATTATCATCAACGCTCCCTTTTGGTTCCTGGGAGGAACTCGCTCGAGTCCGGGAAAATGCACGAGAAGTACAAACAGAAGGTCTCATGCTTAAAAAAAAGGACTCCCTTTACGAAACTGGCCGAAAACGTGGCGCTTGGTGGAAATGGAAGTTAGATCCCTTGCACATCGATGGAGTGCTCATCTATGCACAAAAAGGGCATGGCAAACGAGCGGACCTATTTACAGATTATACCTTTGGAGTCTGGGATGGGGAGGTATTGGTTTCCTTCGCCAAAGCCTACTCTGGATTGACAAATGCAGAGATTCGTGAGGTGGATGCCTATGTCAAAAAAAATACCAAGGAAAAATTTGGCCCAGTTCGAACCGTCACGCCTGGACTTGTTTTTGAAATCGCCTTTGAAGGCATACAAGCAAGCCCACGACACAAAAGTGGAGTTGCCTTGCGATTTCCACGCATCGCAAGGTGGCGAAAAGACAAGACCATTGACCAGGCCAATACTTTGGCTGACTTGA
>JBIIGH010000274.1:0-2785 GCA_044236565.1 Algoriphagus sp.
AATTTTGAGACCAATTCACCTCTAAGACTTTTTTTCGAGGTAGGATGCTACGGACATGAAAGAAAGTCTTAGAGGTGAATTGGTCTCAAAATTATCCCTTTCGAGCCAATTTTCCTTCTTTTTTCCTTCTTTTGTACCTCCACGCCTTTGGCAAAAACTCCCAATCATGAAAGCATTGCTTTGTACCCATTTTGGACTTCCCGACACCCTGCAGGTGCAGGAGGTTTCTAGTCCTATTGCTGGCCCTAAAGAGGTAGTCATCACCGTAGCGGCTTGTGGGGTGAATTTTCCAGATGTGCTGATTATTCAAAACAAGTATCAGTTTAAGCCGGAACTCCCTTTTTCTCCAGGAGGAGAGGTGGCTGGGATTTTGTCCGAACTGGGGGATGAGGTTCAAGGCCTGGAATTGGGGCAGCCTGTCCTGGCGCTTTGCGGTTGGGGAGGCTTTGCGGAAAAGGTGGCGGTAGCTGCCGATCGGGTATTCCCGCTGCCCGAGGGCATTTCTGCTGAGGTGGCGGCAACGACCTTGTATACCTACGGTACGTCCTACCATGCCTTGAAAGATCGTGCACAGCTGCAGGCGAGTGAAACGCTCTTGGTGCTTGGCGCCGCAGGGGGTGTGGGCTTGGCGGCAGTGGAATTAGGCACCTTGATGGGCGCTCGTGTGATTGCGGCAGCATCGACCGAAGAAAAACTGGCGCTCTGCCGAGAAAAGGGGGCCGTGGAAACGATTAATTACGAAACGGAGGATTTAAAAACTCGAATCAAAGAGCTGACTGGAGGGAAAGGAGTGGATGTGGTGTATGATCCGGTAGGAGGAAAATTTTCCGAAGCTGCCCTGCGTGGGATGGCTTGGAAAGGGCGCTATTTGGTGGTTGGCTTTGCCAATGGAGAGATTCCCAAGCTTCCAATGAATCTCCCCTTGTTGAAAGGCTGCGCTGTGGTGGGTGTGTTTTGGGGACAATTTGCCAAGTTGGAGCCCAAGGCAAGCCTTCAGAATACCCGGCAGCTGCTGGCATGGATTCAAGAAGGTGCGATTGCCCAGCATGTCGGCAAAAAATATACGCTAGACGAGGCTCCTCAAGCTTTGCAGGATCTGATGGATCGAAAGATGCTGGGGAAGGGAGTAGTTTTAATAGTAGCAAGTATTTAGTAGCAAGGCGCTTCGAGAAGCAAGATACAAGAGCCGAGAGATTAGACTAGATTGCTGCTGGCATAGCTGCCTGTTCCCCAATTCGATATTCTTCATTCAGCGTTGGACATTCGACATTTTTAAGAGGCGAGATGAATCTTGCTCAGCATCAGTAGGAATTCAATAACACCGCGATAGAAAGTCTAATCTCTTGTTTCTTGCTTCTAAAAGTCGTTACAAGTACTTCCCAGTAAAATTCCCTTTCTCCTTCGCCAGGTCCTCCGGAGTACCGGCAAAGGTTAGATTTCCGCCCTTATTTCCTCCTTCTGGACCTAAGTCGATGACCCAGTCTGCACACTTGATTACCTCGGTGTTGTGCTCGATGATGAGCACGGAGTGCCCTTGCTCGATCAGTGCATTGACACTAATCAAGAGCTTGCTGATGTCGTGAAAATGCAAGCCGGTGGTGGGCTCATCAAAGATAAATAGGATGTGATCTCCGGTTTTGGTTCCGCCTTTGCCCAGGAAGGAAGCCAATTTCACGCGCTGTGCCTCGCCTCCTGAGAGGGTATTCGAACTCTGACCCATCCCAATGTAGCCCAATCCCACTTCCTGCAGTGGAAGCAAGCGATTGACGAGTTGGGACTTTCCGCTGAAAAAATCGATGGCTTCATCAATCGTCATGTCTAGCACTTCGGAGATGTTCTTGTCCTTGTAGGTCACCTCCAAAATTTCATTCTTGAAGCGCTTGCCCTTGCAAGACTCGCAGGTCAGGTGGATGTCCGCCATAAACTGCATTTCTACGGTCACGTTTCCTTCCCCTTGGCAGGCTTCACAGCGCCCCCCATCCACATTGAAGGAGAAAAAGGCGGGCTTGTAGCCCCGCTGTTTGGAGAGGGGCTGCTCTGAAAAGAGGGTGCGGATCACATCGTAAGCCTTCACGTAGGTGACGGGGTTGGAGCGGGAGGACTTGCCGATGGGGTTTTGATCCACAAACTCCACTTGCGTGACCTTTTTGTAATCCCCCTCGAGCTTATCGTACTTGCCGGCCTCGTCCATCACCGTGCCCAGCAATCTTCCGAGGGCAGGATAAAGAATTTTCTTCACGAGCGTGGACTTACCCGAACCCGATACCCCAGTGATGACGGTGAGGGTATGTAGTGGAAATTGTACCGCTAAATTTTTCAGGTTGTTTTCTCGAGCTCCTTTGACCCAGATGGAATCTTTCCAAGTTCGATTGGCGGTCTTGTTGAATATTTTTTCCTCCCCGCGAAGGTATTTAGCTGTGTAGGTTTGACCAGTTGCGATCAGCTCTTCAATGCTTCCTTGGAAAAGTAATTCCCCTCCTTTTGCACCAGCTTCGGGACCAATGTCAATAAGTTGATCCGCGGCTTTCATTACTTTTTCCTCATGCTCCACCACGATAACGGTGTTGCCTAGATTTTTCAAGGCTTTGAGCACCTCGATCAATCGATCAGTATCGCGCGGATGCAGTCCAATGCTGGGCTCATCCAGAATGTACATGGAGCCTACCAGGGCCGAACCCAAGGAGGTGGCCAGCTTGATGCGCTGGTACTCTCCTCCAGAAAGGCTGGAGGTAAGGCGGTTGAGGGTCAAGTAGCCGAGACCTACCTGATTCATGAACTCCAATCG
>JBIIGH010000275.1:0-2779 GCA_044236565.1 Algoriphagus sp.
ACCACCCCTGATGACTATTGGTTTACTTTTGTGGCAGGAGCCATCGCCATTTGTGCCATGATTTTGCCCGGGATTAGTGGAAGTTTTATCCTGTTGATTCTAGGCCAATACGAGCGCATTCTTCAGGCAGTATTGGATAAAGACATCATTACGCTTGCCTTGTTTGCTTCAGGCTGTCTGGTCGGAATTCTCTCCTTCAGCAGAGTAGTGTCTTACCTGCTTCGAAAATTTCATACGGCCACCATTGGCCTACTGTCAGGATTTATGCTAGGCTCTGTCAATGAATTGTGGCCTTGGAAGCTCGTGACTTCTTGGAGAACTTCCTCAAGTGGCAAAGAAGTCCCTTTCCTAACAGAAAATATTCTCCCAAGCACCTTTGCGGAGCAAGTAGGAGAGTTGCCTCAGGTAGAATGGGCCATTGGTGCATTCTTTTTTGGAATTGGGCTCGTGATTTTTATTGAGTGGCTCGCAAGTAAACTGCAGCAAGGGTGAGAAAATTTGGCCTAATTGGATACCCCTTGGGACATTCTTTTTCCAAAAAGTACTTTACGGAAAAGTTTGTTCGCGAAGGAATTCAGGGATGCCAATTTGAACTTTACCCCATCGAAAGCATAGCAGAATTTCCACAACTCCTGGATCGAGAGTCTAGCCTGGAGGGCCTTTCGGTGACCATCCCCTACAAGGAGCAAGTGATTCCCTATCTCGATGCCTTGGAACCTGCTTGTGCCCAAATTGGCGCAGTCAATTGCATCCGTATTCGAGACGGAAAAAAGACCGGATTCAACACCGACTATTTGGGATTTAAGCATTCCCTGCAGTCCTGGCTAGGTACTGAGATTCCCAATGCCCTAGTGTTGGGGACAGGGGGAGCTTCCAAAGCCGTTCAGCAAGCACTCCGAGACTTGGAGGTCCCCTACCGCATCGTTTCCAGAACCCAACGAGAAGGGCAACTAACCTATGCCGACCTGAAGGAGCAGCCTGAGTGGCTGGCTTCCCATCCCTTAATCATCAACACCAGCCCGCTGGGGACCTATCCTCAGGTGGAGGACATGCCTGACATTCCTCTTGAGCAGCTCTATGCCACGCATCGAGTCTATGATTTGGTGTACAATCCTTCCATCACTCGGCTTATGCAGGAGTGTATTTCTCAAGGGGGTACCTCCAAAAACGGGCAAGACATGCTCGAACTTCAGGCCGAGGCGGCTTGGAGCATCTGGAACATGTAATCGGGGGTTTCAGTACCTTTTTTGCCTCAGTCCAAATTCCTACGAATGATTCACCTCTTGCTTGTTGCCCCTAAAATGTAGAGGTTTGGTACATGGATACTTCGCAAAAATCACGCTGTCCCTGGTGCTTGGGATTCCCAGAATACATTGCCTACCACGATCAAGAGTGGGGAGTACCGGTCTATGAGGACCGAACACACTTTGAATTTTTAGTGTTGGAAAGTGCCCAAGCAGGACTCAGCTGGTCGACTATTCTCAAAAAAAGGGAAGGATACCGAAAGGCATTTGCAGACTTTGATTACTTGCAGGTGGCCCAATTTCCCGAGTCCTACGTACAAGAGTTGCTTCAGGACAAGGGAATTGTACGAAATGCTTTGAAGATCCGTGCGGCGATCAACAATGCACAACGCTTTCAGGAGGTGCAAACGGAGTTTGGAACCTTCACAGCTTACATCTGGGGATTTGTGGGAGGAAAACCTATTCAAAACAAGATCGCTCCTGGAGACCCTTATCCTGCGACTTCTCCCGAGTCAGACCGCCTAGCCAAAGACATGAAGAAGCGGGGCTTTAAATTTTTGGGGAGTACCATTCTTTACGCACACCTTCAAGCCACGGGATTGGTGAATGACCACTTGACTACTTGTTTTCGACAGCAAGAAGTAGCGGTAGGGTAAAAAAAATAGGGAGGCTAACCTCCCTATTTTTGTATGAATTGTTTGCGAAGCTTACAGCTGAGACATCAACAAGTAGACACCTGCTCCAGCAAAGTAACCTAGCGCTGCAAGTAAAGAGATGCGCTTGAGGTACCATCCGAATTCGATTTTTTCCATACCCATGGCCGCTACACCTGCAGCAGAGCCAATGATCAAGATACTTCCTCCTGTACCTGCGCAATACGCCAAGTAAGTCCAGATAAAGTCATCCATCGGATAGGCCTCTAGGCTGTACATGCCCATACTTGCCGCCACCAAAGGAACATTATCTACGACAGCAGACAAGAGACCGATCAAGGTGATGATGATGCGATTGTCACCAAAAGTAGTGCTAAGGTAGCCTGCAAAGTTGGCCAAGGTACCCATGGACTGCAATGCGCCTACCGCAAGCAAAATGCCCAGGAAGAACAAGACACTTGGCATGTCAATTTTAGCAAGAGCATGACTTGCAGTGTAATTCTTGCGTTCTGCCTCGTCTAAATCAGGGTTGATCAATTCAGATACCACCCAAAGGACGCCAAGTCCTAGCAACATACCCATGTAAGGAGGCAGGTGGGTGACGGTTTTAAAGATAGGGACAGAAATCAATGCGCCAACTCCAAGAATCAACATCAAGTTTCCGGTTTTTACACTAGAAGCGGTTGCATTGGCATCTTCTTTGAATTCTCCTAAGCTACCTTTCATGGTAAAGGTGAGGAACAACAAAGGAACCACTGCACAGACGATACTAGGAATGAAAAGGCTCTTCATGATGGAAGCAGCAGAAATCTGACCTCCAATCCAAAGCATGGTGGTAGTTACATCTCCAATTGGAGACCAAGCTCCACCGGCATTGGCTGC
>JBIIGH010000066.1:0-10809 GCA_044236565.1 Algoriphagus sp.
ATCGTTGTTGGCATCTGGGCCAACTTCACCCCAATAGAGGAAGCCGTTTTTCTGATCGACTGAGATACGGTACGGGTTGCGAAGACCTTGAGCATAGATCTCAGGACGCGTGCCTTCAGTACCTTTTGGATACAAGTTGCCTTCTGGAACAGTGTAGGTGCCATCTTCAGCAACTTTGATGCGGAGGATTTTACCTCTTAGGTCGTTGGCGTTGCCTGAACTTCTGCGTGCATCCCACTGCTTGTTGCCTTCACGGCCATCCACTGGGGCATAGCCATTGAGGGTGAATTTGGAGCCCGGCTGGTTGAAAGGAGTGGAGTTATCACCTGTGGATAGGAATAGATTTCCATCTTGGTCAAAAGCAATGGATCCACCGGTATGGCAGCAAATGTTGCGCTGAGAATAGAGCTCCATAATGATTTGCTCGGAACCCATGTCCCACTTGCCGTCTTTGTACTTGAATCGGGAAAGGCGGTTGATTTCTTTGTCACCTGTAGGTGCATAAAAGGCATACACCCAGTTGTTGGTGGCGTAGTTCGGGTCTTTTTGAATTCCCATCAATCCTTCTTCTGCATTGACTCCCTGCACTTCAGTCTTCCAATACACGTCCAACTTGGCAATTTCTTTCAGTTCGCCTGTAGCTTGGTTGTATTGTAGGATTTCTCCTCTGCGCTGTGCTACTAGGATATCTAAGTTAGGAAGGATGGTCATTTCTGTAGGTTCGGTAAACTGACCCATGGAAAGGGAAGTTTTTGTAAAGCGGTTTTCCTCAGGAGTACGCTGGGAAGTTGCTTTTTTGTAGTCTAGTTCTAAGTTTTCTCCAATTGTGTACTGAATACCTGCCAACAGGTGCTTCAAGAAATCAGCCTCCTCGTAGGATTCGTTGGTATGTCCGCCTCCAGTGTAGAATGCTCTTCCTCCATCAAAATCATGGTACCATGCGATCGGGTGCTCTCCCATATCCAATCCTCCCTTGTAGGAAGCTTCATCCAAAAGAAGTAGCTTTTTCGTGTTTGGGTTAACTTTTTTGTAGCTGTACCACTCGTCGGTACGAGTCCAGCTATCAGGAAGTGCTTCTGTAGAAGGATGTTTCTCCCCAGTTTTGGTCACTTTTCCTGGTTGTACATTCGGATGAGGGTCCTTGATTCCCGGATGGTCTGAAAAATATCCACCGACTAAGCGGCCGTACCAGCCCCAATCGTATTCGGTATCGGCGGCAGCGTGAATACCCACATATCCTCCACCAGACTGAATGTATCGCTCAAAGTCGGCCTCTTGGTAGTGGTTCAATACATCGCCCGTAGTGCTCAAGAAAATTACCGTTGCATATTGTGCTAGGTTTTCTTCGTTGAATAGTTCCGCATTACTGGTGGTGTCCACATCAAATCCATTTTCAGTTCCCAATTTTTGGATGGCAGCGATGCCTTTGGGAATGGATTCGTGGTAATAGCCCGCTGTTTTGCTAAACACGAGCACTTTAGGATTGCCCTCACGCTTTTTAGAGCAAGAGGAAAGCACTGCTCCAAAGAGAACGAGCAGTAGTACTAGGCTTCGTAGGTTTTTTGGGTACTTCATAGGGGTTGAATTAATTTTTCGAAAATAGCAAAAAAAGAATGAGTTAACTAGGGTAACTCACTCATATTAGGATAGATAATGGACCAAGCGGTTGATTTTGTCGATGAACGCAGGGATTTAGATTTTTTGTGCTCCACCTCCTGGAGCAACTTCTATAAAATCGGGGGTCAATTGAAATTCATTTTGGTAAGAAGTGGTGATTTTTTCCTGAATGAATTCCCAAGAACTTGCTTTTACAAGGCCAAGGAGACAACCTCCAAAACCTCCACCAATCATTCGTGCTCCCAAGACACCTTCCATACTGTTTACCTCTTGGGCGAGAAAATCCAGTTCAGCACAGCTAACCTCAAAATCTTGACTCAAACTCTGGTGTGAAGCCTGGAGTAGTTGTCCAACCCGAACCAAATCATCTTGAGTTAGGGCCTCAGCAGCTTCGATTACGCGGCTGCATTCGCTGATGACATGCTTTGCTTTGGGGAAAAGGGCTGCAGGCAATAAGGACTTGACCTGAGGTAGATCAGTGAGGGCAAGATCTCGGAGGCTGCGCAGTTCAGGATAATTTCCTTGAAGGAGTGAGACACTCTCCTCGCAAGCGGCTCTGCGCTGGTTGTAGGCGCTTGCCGCGAGGGAATGGGATACCTTCGAATGAATGAGCACCAATTTGTATTCTCCCAAGAACAGGGGGAAGTAGGTATGGGTTTGGCTGCGGCAGTCCAGTAGCATGGCTTTGCCTTCTTGCCCGAAGACCGAAGCATAGGGATCCATGATGCCGCAATTGACCCCTGCAAAAAGTTGCTCTGCTTTCTGGGCATAGCGGGCGAGGTCTTTTTTGGGAACAGCAAATCCAAAAGCTTCCGAAATTCCCATCCCCACTGCTACGGATAGTGCGGCAGAAGAGGAGAGGCCTGCACCAAGAGGTAGGTTGCCACCAATTACCAGATCAAATCCTCCGACCGGATAACCAGCTTGTTTAAATAGGGTACAGATCCCCATCACATAAGTTGCCCAATGTCCTTTTTTGGGAGCCAGGTGATCGAGTTCGAAACTAAATTCCTGATCAAAATCCAGGGAATACAGGCGGCAGATCTCCAGTCCATTTTTTAAAATTCCAGCCCAAATACCCTGCTGTACTGCCGCGGGAAAAACAAATCCTTCCTGGTAGTCGGTATGCTCTCCAATCAGATTAATTCTCCCGGGAGCAAATACCACCAAGGGGTCAGTTGCAAAAAGTTCCGTAAAGCAAGCTGTGATTTTTGATTTCATCTGCAAGGATGTGGTGAGAGGGCAATCAAGCGGCTTATTTTTTACTTGGAAAATGCTGGGAAGATTTACGCACCACCAAAGTGGTATCCAACACGATGGAGATGGGGTCCTCGGAGGCTAAGCCATCCAATTGATCCAATAAGTGGCTGACGGCAAGTTTCCCCATGTCGTATCCAGGCTGTGACACCGTAGTCAAGGGGGGCTCCACCACTGCGGCAGTGGGATTGTCCGTAAATCCAGCCAGAGCAATGTCCTCAGGAATGCGAATGCCTGATTTTTTCCATTCGGTCAGCACATCTACTGCTACCGGATCGATCATGCAAAACACGGCTTCTGGACGAGGGACCATGGCAAGAATATGCTGGGCTACTTGGAGGTTGCCTTCAAGGGTGAGGTCTGTTATTAGCACGAGGGAGGGATCCTCAGCAACGCCAAATTCATTCAGGGCACGGAGGTAGCCTTCTTTTCTTTTCTTTGAAATGTAGAGGTCTTCGGGTCCAGACACGTAGACGATTCGGCGGGAACCGTTTTCCAACAAGTGTTTGACGACTTGGTAGGCGCCACTCACATCGTTGAAAGTGACTTTGGATACAGGGATATCTTCCTGCACGCGGTCAAACAACAGGAAGTTGATCTCCCGATCGTAGAGCTCGTAGAGGTGTTCGTAGGTATTGGTTTCTCGGCTGAGAGAGATCAAAAGGCCATCCACTTGGCTGGAAACTAAGGTTTGTATATTCGCTTTTTCTTGGCTGAGCAATTCGTTGCTTTGGCAGATCATCACATTGTAGCCACGGGTGTTGGCAACGTCTTGGATGCCGCTGATGCAGGAGGCAAAAAAGTGGGAGGTGATTTCAGGAACGATCACGCCCAGGGTCTTGGATCTGCTGATACGCAAACTTTGCGCGAGCAAGTTGGGCCGGTAGTTCATCTCCTTGGCAGCCTCAACGATTTTCCGTTTCGTCTCGGCATGCAGTTCAGGGGAGTCCTGAAGGGCTCTGGAAACGGTAGATACGGACACGCCAAGCTTCTTGGCGATTTCCTTCATCGTAACCTGTCTCCCCTTTTTCATCCTGCTGAATTTTTATATTTTAACACCTTGCAATCGTCTGCAATTACGAATAAAGCAAAGATTTTTAAAAAAATCGCTATTCTTGATAAATAGTAGCCAAAACAGTTTCTCCCACCACCTTTAACGTGCGTGCATCTATCCCATCCATCGCATCTCGGTGTGTGTGGTGATAGGCTCCAAATCCCAAATCTGGAGAAAAATCAATGATATCGATCATCGGAATACCTGCCCATTCATTCACAAAGGCATGGTCATCTAAGATTTCGGGGGCATCTTGTTGGATAAAAAAGCCAGAGTGGCCTAGTGTGCCTGCAATCCCCCAAACTTTGGATACAATGCCACTTGCATAATTTCTAGAATAGCCTTCTCGGTAGAATCGGGCATTTTTTCCACCGACCAAGTCCACCAAAATCCCGTAGTAAGCGGAGTAGTTGGGAAGGTGCTTGTTTTTGGACCAGTACTGGGAGCCATGACACCACCAGATTTTGGAGTTGTCCCTGCTGGAGGCGTATTCAGGTTCCCCGTCATCCTCCCCATCAAAGAAAATTAGGTCGATGCCTACACCTTCAGGAAGTGGCTGTGCAGAAATACTTCGGGCGATTTCCATCAGTACACCCACTCCAGAAGCTCCATCGTTGGCTCCATCGATGGGCTGATCAATTCGCTCGGTGTCCTTATCCGCCATTCTTCTGGTGTCCCAATGTGCGGCAAGGAGAATGCGCTTGGTGGCTTGTGGATTGATGGATGCAATTACATTGCTGAGGTCCCAAGTCAAGTCATCGTAGGTTTTCGCCTGAAAATCTTGTACCTGAACAGTCCAACCGTATTTTTTCAAGGTTTCTACCATCCAGGCTTTGGTGGCAGCATGTCCAGGAGTTCCGGGAACGCGGGGTCCGAAATCTACCTGCTTTTGTACAAAAGCGTAGGCCGAATCCGCATTGAAGGTGGGATAAGGTTTTAAAGCAACCGGTTCAGTTTTGGTTTCTGTACTTTTCTCGCCCGAACAGGATGCCAAGAGGATGAGGAGTACGAATACTCCCCAAGAAAACTTATTCTTCATAGGCCCAGTCGATACGGTCTTTCATGTCTTTGACTACAAAACCCATGGACTTGAGCCCCAGTCGAATTTCATCCACTTTGGCATAGTTTCGGGCTGTTTTTGCTTCAGAATATTGGCTGAGAAGGAGGTCTAAAAGTCCGTCTTGCACTTCGCCTTTTTCTTCCACCAAACCGAGAATCTCTTCCACAAAGGTGATGTAGGTAGCAAGCATCTTGGAAAATACTTCTTCTCCCAAGCTAGCGGACTGAAGTTGCCCGGTAAATATAGAGTTGATCTTCTTCAGCAAGTTGAACAGGTGACCAATGGCCATGGCCGTATTGAAGTCATCGTCCATGGAGCGGTAGGCTGCAGTGATGCTCGCCTCCACCTGCTGCACTTGTTCCCCATCGAGGGCTATCTCTGGATTTGCCGTATAGTCCATGCTTCGGGCGATGCGCAAGCCGTTGATGATCTTTTTGTATCCTTTTTGCGCAGCACGCAGCGCTTCATTGGAGAAGTCCAGCGTGGAGCGGTACTGGGCCGTCAAGATGAAGTAACGGATCGTCATCGGGCTGTAGGCTTGTTCCAATAGCGGGTGCTTGCCCGTGAACAGTTCCTGGAGCGTAATGAAGTTACCCAAAGACTTGCCCATCTTCTGTCCGTTGATGGTGATCATGTTGTTGTGCATCCAGTACTTGGCGGGATCCTGATGGTTGCAAGCATTGCCTTGCGCGATTTCGCACTCGTGGTGCGGGAATAGCAAGTCCATGCCCCCTCCGTGGATGTCAAACTGGGTGCCTAGGTATTTGGAGCTCATGGCGGTGCACTCGAGGTGCCAGCCTGGGAAGCCAAGGCCCCAAGGAGAGGGCCATTTCATCAGGTGCTCGGAAGAAGCATTTTTCCAAAGGGCAAAATCTACTGCATTTCGCTTTTCCCCTTGTCCGTCAAGATCTCTACTTCCGGTCATGAGTTCGTCGAGCACTCGTCCAGAGAGCTTTCCATAGGTATAGCGCTGGTTGTAGGCGAGTACATCGAAGTACACCGATCCATTGACCACATAGGCGAGGCCCTCGTTGAGGATGGCTTCCACCAAGGCGATTTGTTCGGGAATATGACCGGTAGCACGCGGCTCAATACTCGGTTTCCAGGTATTGAGCAAGGCCATGTCCCGGTGGTAGGTGTCCGTATACTGCTGGGCCACTTCCATGGGCTCGAGCTGCTCCAACTTTGCTTTTTTGGCGATTTTATCTTCCCCTTCGTCTGCATCCCCAGTCAAGTGCCCCACATCGGTAATGTTGCGGACGTAGCGCACGCGGTAACCCAAATGCGTCAAGTAGCGGTTGACCGTATCAAAAGTGATGGCCGGCCGACCATGTCCCAAATGCGCATCCCCATAAACCGTCGGTCCACACACATACATGCCCACAAAGGGAGGGTTGATCGGTGCAAAATCCTCCTTCTGTCTGGAAAGAGTGTTGTAGAGCTTGAGTTGATGTGCTTTCATAAAAGTACAATGTACAAAGTACCACGTACGAAGTACAACATTTTTCTAAGTTTGAATTTGACCTTTGAGGTTTTCAAAACCTCGAAGGTCTTGTTTTGATTAAAACCTCAAAGGTTTGAAAAAAACCTTCGAGGTTTTTTAGTGCTTGAAGTGGCGCACGCCGGTGAGCACCATGCTCATGCCCTGGGCATTGCAGTAGTCGATGCTGTCTTGGTCCTTGATGGAGCCTCCCGGTTGCACCACTGCGCTGATGCCTGCTTCGTGGGCGATGGCAACGCAGTCAGGGAACGGGAAAAAGGCGTCGGAAGCCATGACAGCACCTTTTAGGTTGAAGCCAAACTCATTTGCTTTTACAATTGCCTGTCTTAGGGCATCCACTCGGGAGGTTTGTCCTACGCCAGAGGCAAATAGTTGGGAGTCGTTGCTTAATACGATGGTATTGGACTTGGTGTGCTTACACACTTTCGCAGCAAACACCAAGGCGTCTAGTTCTTTCTCGCTAGGGGCTAGGGTAGTGGCTACAGTGAAATCAGCTTTTACAACGGTAGCAAGGTCCTTGTCCTGTTCGATGATTCCGTTGAGCAAGGTTTTGAGTTGCTTCGTTCCAGGCACTTCTCCTTTTTGCTGCAGGAGGATGCGGTTTTTCTTGCTCATCAGCACTGCAAGCGCCTCTGGGCTGAATGCAGGAGCAATAAGCACTTCAAAGAATAGAGAATTCATTTCTTCGGCAGCTGCTTGATCTACTGGGCGGTTGGTGACCAATACCCCGCCAAAAGCGGAAGTTGTATCCGCTGCGAAGGCTTTTTGGTAGGCTTCCTTTACCGTAGCACCGGTAGCACATCCGCAGGCGTTGGTATGCTTGAGGATGGCGAAGGCCGTTTGGTCTGGAAACTCAGCGATCAGGTGTACAGCTGCATCGATGTCTACTAGGTTGTTGTAGGACATTTCTTTGCCGTGGAGCTGCGCAAAAAGATCCTCCAGTTTCCCGTAAAAATGGGCGGACTGGTGTGGATTTTCTCCGTAGCGAAGGGCTTTGGCCTCGGTTTCTGAAATCTTCAGTGCAGGGATATTTTCTACACGGTTGAAATAGTTGAAAATGTGGGTATCGTAGTTGGAGGATACTTGGAAGGCTTGTGCTGCAAAATAGCGTCTATCCTCCAAGGTGGTGGCACCATTTTGAGCTAGCAGTTTGGTAGCTAATTCTTCGTATTGATTTTTGGATGCGATAATGGTCACGTCCTTGAAATTCTTGGCTGCAGCGCGGATCAAGGAAATGCCGCCGATGTCAATTTTTTCGATGATATCCGCTTCAGATGCTCCAGAGGCAACTGTTTCTTCAAAGGGGTACAGGTCCACGATCACGAGGTCAATTGCTGGGATGTCGTAGGTGGTAGCTTGAGCGATATCGCCCTCGTGGTCTCTGCGCTGGAGGATGCCTCCAAAAACCTTGGGGTGTAGGGTTTTTACTCTTCCTCCAAAGATGGAAGGATAGCTGGTGAGCTCTTCGACTGGAACTACCGTAGCTCCTTGGCCTTCAATAAATTCCTGGGTGCCGCCAGTAGAATAGATGGTGACGCCGTGCTGTTTTAGCAAAGCGATGATGGGTTCAAGCTTGTCCTTGTAATAGACCGAAATGAGGGCAGATTGTATTTTTTTGAGTGCCATGAGGATTGTGAAATCAGGAAAAATCGAAGAAGGCACAAAGGTAGAAAAAATGCCCGGAAGGGCTTGGGGAAAAGGGGAAGAAATTTCTAAAAATAGGAGCCTGCGAATTTTGTTTTTTGGCTGGAGAGGACCCCTGTCTGTGATGGGGAAAAATCGATTTCTACAAGGATTCATTGTTGGGCTAGGTCTCGCTTTGTGTCCAACTTGATCACAGCTGATTTTTCAAATCCATCATTCCGTGTAAAATTCGAATCACTTCAATTTCTTGTGCTGCTACTATTCTATAAAAAATAAGGTGTTGTCCCGTTTTAAACCCAAGGACATGCTGTTCAACTACTTCATACGATTTACCAAGCGTTGGTTCGGTGGCTAATTTTTGACAAGAATCGATCAATAACCCGTAATAAATTTCCGCTTGATTCACAGACCAGGTTTTTACGGTATACTTCCAAATTGCTTCTAGGTCTTCAATGGCTTTGTTTGTGAAGTGTACCTTAGCCATTGCTAGGGATAGACTTTAGGTTTTCCAAATGGCGTTTTGGGTCGAAATCAACTGCGCGACCGCTTTCGATACCTTCCTGGATTGCTTTCCGCAAAATTTGGATCCGATTTTCTTCTTCTTCCAGAAGGCGAAGTCCGGCGCGAACTACCTCACTGGCGTTGTTGAAACGTCCATTTGAAACTGTCGATTCAATGAAGTTCTCGAAATGATCCCCTAAGGATATGGATGTGTTTCTTCCCATGTTTTTTTCTTTTTTTCAAGTTACCAAATTTTGGTAATCTGGTAAATGAAATTTAAAAAACTTGGTAATATCCTTTCTAGTCCTTTCCAGCTTCTGGTTAGTGACCTAAACTGAATCACTAAAATCCAAAAAATCGAACTAATTAAATTTCAAAACGCGGATGAAGGTAAAAGGACCTATTTGATGAAATACCTGGTCTTATTCAGTTTCCCGGAACTCTCAAATAAGTTCAGCTCAATTCCTTTTTTAAGATCTCGGCTAGCCGTAGCAGAGGCGATGTCTTTAAATACGCGCATGTAATCTTTGCGGCTAAAATCTGTAAATCCTTGTGCTAAAAAGTATTCCAATCTATCGGTGTCCTTTAGGATTCTTTGGGTATAATTAAGTAGCTCAGCCAAAGATTTATCAATGACCCCAAGCATGTACTCAATAAAGGGTGTCGATTTTCCTAATTTATCGCTCAGCGACAGCGATTGGTAATAGTCGATTTGAGTTTCACTAATTAATTTTTCAAAAGGCAGGAATTCAAAAACTGGAAAATCTTGTAGAAGGATTACGGTCTGCCACAATCTTCCCATTCTTCCATTCCCATCCAGAAATGGGTGGATAAATTCCATTTCATAATGAAAGACGCAACTTTTGATTAAGGTTAATTCATCATCATCTTTCAAATAGCCAAACAACTCTTTCATCAAATAGGGCACGTTCTGAAAGGGTGGAGCCAGATGTTCCAACTTGTCTCCTTTTACAATGCCAACACTTTGATTCCTGTATTTTCCAACTGGATCTAATAGTCCCTTCATTAATGCTGCATGGGCCTTTAAAAAAACTCTTTCTGAATGGGGTTTATAGGAAGTTAGTTCATCATAGACTTCGATTGCATTTAGAACTTCAAGCACATCTTTTTTGGGTCCTACCACTCTTTTTTTCTCAATCAATGCTGTGATTTGTTCTGTGGTCAGGGTATTCCCCTCAATTTGTAAGGAGGACTGAATCGTTTTAATTCTGTTTTGCTTCCGAAGTTGTGGCGATTGTTTGCTTAGGTAAGTTGCATTAACCTCACCGATTTTCTCGGAAATGGAGCTGATGAGTTTTAAAACCCTAGGGGTAATATCATATGGGGGCTTCATTGATAGGATCATTTGATATTATCAAATATAGTCTTCTTTGTGGGATAGCCAAAAAATTAGAGGTGTGCAATCTGTTTGATGCTAGGGTTGTATTACCGCTGGTTAGTAATGTCTAAAAATACCGAAAGCGGTTTCCGGTTTCCCAAACCAAAACAAACTACCCCATAGTAAAATAAGGTTTCGTTCCTTGCTTTAAGTTCTGAGATAAAGGGTATCAATGTGGTTACGGCTATTATTATTGAAGTAACACTAATTTTAAGTACTTCTCATAATTTTTTGGTTGACTTGTGCTTTTGGGCAGCTTTTAAGGCGATGGTTAATTATTCCACATAATCCAGATCCTTGTTGAAGGTTTCTTCAGAACTGTAGGCTGCATAGATAGCCATCAGGATCACAGGAATCCCTACGATTGCGAGGCTGTACTGAATACCCAAACCTGGCTTGAGTGCTTGAAAAATAAAAGTCATGGGGATCAGTAGTCCACGTATAAAGTTTGGAACGGTGGTAGTTGCCATGGCTCGAATGTTTGTCCCAAATTGCTCGGTTGCATTGGACATCATGACTGCCCAGAAGCCAATGCTACAACCCAAAATGGAGAAGATGACGTAAACCTGTTCCATCTGGGTGATGGGGAAGAAAAGCAGGAGGAGGGTTCCTACCAAGGATATGCCTAGAAATAGGAGCAATGGGATTCGTCTGGATTGGAGTTTCTGACTTAGCCAACTGCATCCAATATCGGCTACCGCAATGGCGGTATAGGTGACAATCACCAGTTTGGCCACCAAGGTGGGCTCCACTTCTAAGTTAAAGACCGTTTTCAC
>JBIIGH010000276.1:0-2765 GCA_044236565.1 Algoriphagus sp.
CAAAAAGTCCAAATATTTCGCGCTCAATTTTTTCGACGATAAAGGAAAAATCTGCTGGACGCTCCACAAAATCCAAGTCATTGACATCAATAATCAGCAACTTCCCCTCTTTGTAGCCCGCAATCCACTCTTCGTAATGGGAGTTTAGATTTTTCAGGTAATCAATACGCATTGCCGTTTCGTAGCTTCTGCCTCGCTTTTCGATTTGTCCGACCAACTTGGGGATGTCTGCCTTTAAATAAATCAAGAGATCTGGAGCCTTGACATGAGAGATCATGGAGTCAAACAAACTCTTGTAATTGGCATAATCCCGTTCGGAGAGAAGGTTGCTTTTATAGAGGTTGGCCGCAAAAATGTAGGCATCCTCGTAGATGGTGCGGTCCTGTATTGTCGAATCGTTACTTCCTTGGATCGTTTTGAGTTGATTGAAACGGGAATTCAAAAAGTATACTTGCAAGTGAAAGGACCAGCGCTTCATGTCTTCGTAAAAATCAGGCAGGTAGGGATTGTCATCTACTGCCTCAAATTCAGCCTTCCAACCGTAATGTTTTGCTAATTTTTCGGTAAGCGTGGTTTTGCCGCTTCCAATATTTCCAGATACTGCTAAATGCATGGGGTTGGGTATTACTTAGAAAATCTAGGGGAAACAGGGTACTCTTTGGTGCCGGCAGGGTAGGAATAAAATCCTTCTCCAGATTTTGCGCCTTTAAATCCAGCGGCTACCATGTTGATTAACAAGGGGCAAGGTGCATACTTTGGATTGCCAAAGCCTTCGTGCAGGACACGTAGGATCGATAGGCACACATCCAAACCAATAAAATCAGCCAATTGTAGCGGACCCATGGGATGTGCCATTCCCAATTTCATGACGGTATCGATTTCAGAGACTCCAGCCACTCCTTCGTACAAGGTATAGATGGCTTCGTTAATCATAGGCATCAAAATTCGGTTCGCTACAAATCCAGGATAATCCTGCACTTCCACAGGTACTTTTTCCAATCGAACCGATAAATCCATGATGCGGGTAGTGGTCTCCTGGGAGGTAGCATAGCCACGGATCACTTCCACCAACTTCATGACAGGAACCGGGTTCATAAAGTGCATGCCAATCACTTGGGAAGGGCGCTGCGTCACAGCGGCGATCTGGGTAATGGAGATGGAAGAGGTATTGGAGGCCAATACTGCGGAGGCAGGTGCTAATTGATCCAATTGACGGAATAATTCCAATTTAATATCAATTTTTTCTGTAGCAGCTTCTACTACTAAATCAGCTTCTTTTACCCCATCAGAAAGGCTGGTGTAGGGTGTAATCCGCTGCAATGCAGCTTCTTTATCAGCTTCTGTCAGGGTCCCTTTGGCGATTTGCCGATCCATATTTTTGGCAATAGTAGCCATGCCTTTGTTGAGCTGATCTGCTGAAAGATCCACAAGGGCTACGTTAAAATCGTGTTGCGCAAATAAATGGGCAATTCCATTGCCCATGGTGCCTGAACCGATGACTGAAATATTTTTCATCTCTAAAGAACTAAGGAAAAATTGGATGGGAATTATTCAAACTAGTGCAGTTCAAAACTACGGGTAAGCCGTACGAATTCCAACTCAATTATGGGCTTTCCTGACAAGGAATGTCCGTATTTTTATCCCTCTTCAAATAGGATAAATCTTTACCTTTGGCACATGAAAGAACTTGGACTGGTTAACCCCCTATATATTAACCGATTTACTGATTTTGGTGCCTATCTAGCCTGTCGGGATGGAGAAGAAGTGTTGCTTCCCAAAGGATATTTGAGTGGAGAAGAAAAGGAGGGGGATGTGGTCACGGTTTTTGTGTACACCGATAGTGAAGATCGGCCAGTGGCGGTGACCGATACGCCTCATCTTCTGTTGGATCAATTTGGTGTCTTGACTTGTAAGGAAGTGACTTCTTTTGGAGCGTTTATGGATTGGGGTTTATTGAAAGATCTTTTTGTGCCCAATGCAGAAATGGCCAAGCCAATGACTCCTGGTCAAAAATACCTGATTCGACTTTGTTTGGATTACCGTTCCAACCGACTCATCGGGGTCAGTAAGTACCGTGAATTTTTATATCCTGCCCCAAAAGATTACGAACCTGGAAATGAATGTGAAGGGTTGATTTTTGAAAAAACTGAGTTGGGTTATAAGGTTTTGTTGGAAGATCGTTACGAGGGGTTGCTCTACGCAAATGAGGTTTTCCAAGACTTGACCTTAGGGGAAATGCGCAAAGTCTGGGTAAAAAAGCGCCGGGAAGATGGAAAAATCGACCTCCAATTGCTGCCCTTTGGTCGAGTGAAATACGAAGAAGGGGCTGAGAAAATCTTGAAAATGCTTCAGGAAAAAGGGTTTTTGCCACTTCATGACAAATCGGATCCTGAAGCCATACAGAAAGTGTTGGGCATGAGCAAAAAGCAATTCAAGCAGTGTATTGGACAACTGTATAAAGCTCAGGAGATTACCATCCATGACGATGGAATTTCACTCAGCCGGGACTAATCGAATTTTATCATTCTTTTGCTCAAACTCAAGCCCACTTACCGGTATCAGCGATGTCCCTAGATTTAGATAAGTTTTCCAAGGAGAGTAAGTCGGAGTTTCCTGCAAACAAAAAAGTCAAGGATAAGCTAAAAGCAACTCGTCCTAAAAATCTCGATGGGAAGTTTCATCAAGCGCACGAAGAAGTTTTTGAAAAGATCGACTGCCTAGATTGTGCCAATTGCTGTAAAACGACAAGTCCAATCCTCATTCAA
>JBIIGH010000067.1:0-10716 GCA_044236565.1 Algoriphagus sp.
AAAAGAATCTTCCAGGCCAAATCGACATTGCCGGCTTCCAGTTCTTCCTTGGCCCAACGGTGTAGGTGATCGATCCAGGATTCTTCATCCAATCGGAATCGGCGCCTGATATCTTCCAAGTCCTCTCGGGCAGAAAACAGTGCGAGTTCCTCCGGACTAGGCAAACGCTCCACATTGGCTAATCGCCCCAAATTATTTCCACTCAGCACCGGACTAGTTCGAATTTCTTCTGGAATCTGGTCTACCCCTATCCCAAGTGTCAACAAGGGCTTGGGGATCTGGAACAAAGACTCGGCCGTCACTCGGGCATACCAGTTGCCCCCAAGTCTTGCAACAGGGTCCAACTTGAGCGGTGCTATTGCTCCAGAAGCATCCAAGATGGCTTCATCGAGGTGAATTTGAATCACTTCACAAATCACCAAATTACCAGCCCCTCCCTGATCGCCTAGGGGGAGCACTTGTAGCACCTTGCATTCAAAAGCAACAGGAGCTTCCTTCACCCTCGGTGGAGCTACTTGATTTGAAGGTATTGCAGTCAATCCTGCTTTTACAAATTCGTTGACCCCCTTCGGGTATTCTGTACTCGCGAGGGACATCTGCTCTACTAAATCATGGCCCACTACATGGATCACCACCTCAGGTACCTCCAGCACATTGTCTAGGGTATGCTTGGTGGTATTATCCCGCACCCTTCGAGAAGGAGAAAAAACAAGGATGGGGGGATTGGCACTGAAGAGATTGAAAAAAGAAAAAGGACTCAAATTGACCTCCCCTGCTCCATTGATCGTACTTGCAAAAGCAATCGGCCTAGGGCAGATGGCCCCTTGCAAAAGGTTCTGCAGTTCAGGAGTAGCTAAGTCTTTGGGATTGATCGTTTTCATTTCATCAAATTAATAGTCAATTTTAAGAGATAGCAATCAATTCACGAATTAGTTTCCAAATTATGTCTCGTTCACGCCCGACAGGCCTTTTTCCTTTCCTCTTGTTTTTCCTGCATTTTGCTACTCCCATTTCAGCACAGACGCATCGATTTGCCACCTTTAATATTCGCTGGGACAACCCCAATGATGTGGGAAATCTTTGGAAAGATCGAGCTCCTCAAGTAATCCAATTGATTCAATTTCATCAGATTGGAATTGTAGGCACGCAGGAGGTATTGGCACATCAACTGAAGCAACTCAACGATGGGCTTGGCTATGCCTCCATCGGTGTGGGCAGAGATGATGGTGCTACTAAGGGCGAGTTTTCCCCTATTCATTACGATCCTGTCCGCTACAAGCTGGAAGATTCTGGGACATTTTGGTTATCACCAAGCCCAGAAGTACCCAGCAAAGGATGGGATGCGGCCTTGAATCGCATTTGCACCTGGGGTAAATTTACCTCTCAAGACGGATCTCGATTTTACGTATTCAATGTCCATTACGACCATATCGGGCAGCAAGCTCGAGTGGAAAGTAGCAAGTTGGTCCTTTCAAAAATCAAAGAAATCAATCGAGAAGAGCTTCCAGTAATCTGGATGGGAGATTTTAATGTAGAACCAGAAAATCCTGCCTACCAAGTTATCTTCGACCAGGAAACCTGGAAGGATGCGCGTTTAATCTCCAAGCTGCCCTCCTATGGTCCCAAAGGAACCTTTACCGCTTTCGAATGGGATCGAATGCCTGCTGGCATCATCGACCATATTTTTGTGCAGGGCAAAATTGAGGTCTTGCGCCATGGCATCCTAACAGACAACTACGGCAAAAAATACCCTTCGGACCACTTCCCAGTACTGGTGGAGATCAAATTTTAGAAAGTCAGATCTCAGCGCCAATTATTTCCAAATTTATAAGAGCAATCCTGCCTATATAAAATAAAAAAACCGATCTGAATGAATCAGATCGGTTTTTTTTATTCGACAATTTCCAATTAGCCTCCTATGGTCTTTGTAGTAGTAACTCCATTGACAGTGATGGTAATGGTTTGATTGGTGCAAGACCCATCACCAAAATTCACGGATATTTTATTGGTACGATACGCAGTCTCTAACTTACCCAAAGTAGGGCCCCTTCTTTTTCCTGAACAGGAAAGATCAACTTCAAGAGGGGTAGTAGTTTCGTGAGAATAAATTACGGTACCAGAAGCCGTTTTAATCGCAGTTTTCACACTGGTTAGGATCTTACCACTGATAGGCTTTCGTGAATCAGTGCCACGGACCACCTCAGAAGTTCTATTTTTTTCAGAAGTCCAAACTCCTACTTCTCCATCTGCAAAGACGAACTTTCCATTTGTAACATTCGATTTCACACTTCCTTTACCCGTCGCCTTGTCAAACTCTGAAACAATGGTTTTTAGGCCGCTGATTTGAATTCCATTGACAACATAATTCTGAAATTCAACCTTCTCTGTCAACACAATCCCAACTTTGTTTCTGCTGATTACAATCACTCCTTTACGAGTGATTTGCTGATCATTTTTTGTTACCGTAACGCCAGAACCAAAATCAACCTTTGACTTCACAATCAAACTCAATAAAGAGTCCATCTCTGGAAATTGATTGCCGCTATGTCCACCATGAGGACCATCTACCGTGCTTGCTACTGGAAGCTCAACAATTTTTCCAGCCGCATCGTAATGAGTGATCGTTGCCCCTCCAAATTTGAACATGCGAAATCCTCGAATATCGCCGGCACTTTCTGCTTCTACGATGGCAAGGATTTCATCGTTTGGAGCAAGCAAATTCAAACCATCCATGATGCCTTTGTGCCCTCCTTTGCCTTTATCCATTCCTTTCAAATCTCCTGGGGATTTAGCAGTTTCTTCGGTTCCAGATACTCTACCCGTAATCGTTCCTGATTGGAATGAATTCCCTCCTATAGTAAAGCTAGTACCGCTGACCAACTGACCTGAGGTCTGGGCCAAATCAATTGCCGTGGCTCCTTCCAAGGTTTTTTCAGTGATGGAAGCTAATTCATCTTGCTCAGTACAAGCAGCCATAAAAAGCAAGTACGACAGTAACAAAAGGTATTTAAATAGTTTCATGTGATTTGGTTTTAATGGTTACAAGAAGTTTAAATTATGATGCCAAATACCACCTCCAACATGAAGACAAAATGAAAAAATGATTTTTTTATTTTTTTTTAAAAAAAATTATGTCCGTTAGGCTTTCATTGGAAAACTAAAACAAACCCGAGTTTTCCCTTTTTGGGATCCTATTTCCAAACCAACCCCTAGAAAAAGAGCGACTTTGTACATGATTTGAAGGCCAAATCCTGATTTTTCTTTGGACACATCCTTCAAAAACACCAAGCCATTTTTTACCTGCTCAATTAACTTTTCGTCAATTCCTACCCCATCATTTTCGACCACCACCTCATACCTATCCCCATTAATTGTACCTGAAAGGCTGATTTCACCTCCATTTTCCACATACTTGACGGCATTACTCAGTGCGTTTTGAACCATCATCTGACAAAGTGAAGAATTGGTGTCTTCAAAAACAAAAGGAGCAATGATCCCCTTTTTAATCTGAATTCCTTTTTCTTCTGCAATCTCAGTCCAGTCTTCGACCAATCCATCTACAATATTTTTCAAATCAACAGTTTCAGTTTTTAAATACTGCGCATTATTTACTTTAGAAAGTAGCAACAGGGCATTTACAGATTTTTTCATTTTCTGTAAGGTGTCCTGCATGTCCATTAATTTTTCACTTTGGTAGGTAGTAAGTTGTTCGTCATTAAAAATAGCCTCAAGCTTCGACTGAAGTACCGAAATAGGTGTCTTTAACTCATGGGAGGCATGAGAAATAAAAACTCGCTCCTGATTAAATGATTTTTGAATTCGCTTCATCATCTCAGAAATCGCTACATCTAATAGCTTAAACTCTTGGGTAGTGCTCTGAATCGACTTGTCATGAAACTCCTGGGGCTCATTAATTCTAGAGATTTTGGATTGGATAATCTTGTTAAAGGGAGCCATAATCCGTTTACTGATGGCTGAATCCAATAGAAATGAAAGCGCTAAAAATAAAAACAGAATCCCCATGGCGATCTGAAAAAACATGCCTTCTATTTTCTCAATGGTGCTGAGACTCCTGCCTATTTCTAGTAGGTACCGATCCCCTCCTAATTCAATTACCTCGGCTAGTACACGGTAACTAATTTCGTCTTCTTCAATAATCCTTTTTTGGATTGAGATAGGTTCGTCAACTGAAAAGTCCGCTTCGACTGCTACCAATAAGATGTATTCTTCTTTTAAAATATTGTAGGAGCCAAATCCTTGTTCTGGATTTTCGTTCGAAATAAAATTTTCAATTCCTCCCTTTTGGATAAGTTTTAGAACTTCTTCCTTTTTAGCAAGTAGTTCCTCATCGGTATTGTCAATGATGAGTTGGCTAAGTAGGTAAGGACTAAGCATTAAAAAAACCAGAAGGAAAACTCCTTTTCCCAGCAGGTTAAAAACTAGAAGCTTATGAAATAATTTCATGCAATGATTTTATAGCCAAGTCCTCGAACAGTCTCCAACCAATCTACAGCTCCGAAAGTCCCCAGTTTTTTTCGAATATTCTTTACGTGAACGTCTATGTAATTGGATTGGTAATCGTCATCCAAATGATCTCCCCAAAGGTGCTCAGCCAATTGAAAGCGATTGAGCACCCGGTTTTTATTGATTAGCATAAACTGTAGCAGGATGTATTCCTTTTTGGTAAGCTTGATCTCTTGACCTTCAAAAGATACCAAGGGCTCATTCAAATGAATTTCAAATCCAGCCAACTGGACCACATCTTTTTTCCAACCACTTTTCCTCCTTAAAATTGCCTGCATCCTTGCTTTCAATTCCAACAAGGAAAAAGGTTTGGAAAGGTAATCATCAGCACCACTTTCAAAGCCCAAGAGTTTATCCCCTACCTCAGTACGCGCGGTAAGAATAATTACGGAAGCATTTTCTTGATACCTATTGACTTCCTGGAGCAGATCTAGACCATCCCCGTCAGGCAATCCCAAATCCACCAAGGCAAAATCATAGGAATTAACTGCCAAGTTTTCGGAAGCAGCCTTTTTTGTTCCCACCTGATCTACCACATGGTTTTCAGATTGTAGAAATTCCTGAATTTCTTTGGCAAGGGCTCGCTCGTCTTCAACTAATAGAATTCTCATTTTGATCTTTTAAATGAAAAGGTATGACTCACCTTGACAGCGAATTGAAAGCTGGAGGTAGAAGCATCGTAGTCCGGCACTTGAGTAGGAACAATCCACCTGGGTTCCAATTGAAATTCAAGTCTAGAATAAGTTAAGGAGATCGGAATCGCCATTTCAAGCCCTTGGGCTACAAAGCGCTGGGTTTCCAAATATTGATTCCTAGTAAATTCATAGCCCCCAATTCTGTAATAATTACTCGTCCCTAGAAATAGGGTAAATCGGGGTTCAAAAGACAAAATGCCTCCCGCTAAGAGCGGCTGATCCAACTCAAAATACCGTGAGTGTCGGCTCGTTATGAAAAAATCTCCTGGCGAATTCACCAAATACATCGCTTGGGTAGTGGAATAAAGTATTCCCCAATCTAAACCTATGGTTCCTTGTGCCATGCCCAAATTATCTTGGCCTGCCGAATTGAGGTTACTTGCACCAAAGTAATGATTGTAAGAAAGGTCCAAATCTAATTTGGACGTTAAGGGCTTAAAAAACCCAGCACCAACCCCTTTCTGCCAGGAAAGGTCGGTCGTCAAAAACTTGCTTAGCGAAGAGGATAAATAAAAGCCTGTTCGATGATAGAATAAAAGGTCACTCGAAAAAATTGGAATTTTCTGTCCAAAATCTCTGGACATAAAACTAGCCTTATTTTGAAATCCAGTACTTACAATTAAGTAATCCCCTGATTCCTTTGACACAGAGTCTGCTTGAGATTCCAATTCCTGAGCCAAACAAAGGCAGGGAATAAGTACATGGAAGAAAATAAGGACCAAGCCTTTTTTCATGTGCTAAAGAGTTCGTAAGAAGGATAGTCAATAGAAGCTCTAGTGAAACAATTAGCCACCACCAGGTCGATTTCGAGGCCCAGATGGCCTGTTTCCTGGCAAGGTAACCGGTTGGCGTCCAGGAGCTCCTGCAGGCCGGGTGATGGGGCCGCCAGGTCTATTTTTGGGAACCCTTCCATCTGGTCGATTCATCGGAGAAGCTCCAGTAGCCTTCTGATTCTCATGAGCATGCTTCGAAGAACCATCCCCCTCTATTTTTGCATTCGAATTTCCAGCTCCAGGCATTGCACTCCTTCTTGAAGCACTAGAAATACCAATTTTCTTTCCAGCCTCTGTAGCCTTGGGGCTTCCAGCAGTTGGTCGGTTTGGGACCTCACTTTGCGCTAAGGCAAAGCCAGAAAAAGAGAGGAAAGCGAGCAAGAATAGGATCTTAGTCATGAGGTAAATGGATTTTTACGTTCGCAACTTGAGCAGGAAAGATGAAGAAAAGATGAAGAAATAAGGCCATTAAAAAAAATGGCCTTATTTCTCTTAGTTACTCTGCCAAGGCAGCCACTCCTGGAAGTACTTTTCCTTCCATATGCTCCAGCAAGGCTCCTCCTCCAGTAGATACATAGGACACCTGATCGGTGTAGCCAAATTTATTTACTGCGGCGGCTGAATCTCCTCCACCAATCAGTGAGAACGCTCCATTGCGCGTTGCTTCAGCCACGTATTCTGCAATAGCTTTGGTTCCTTTGTCAAAAGACTCCATCTCAAACACGCCCATTGGGCCATTCCAAAGGATGGTTTTGGATTCCAAAATCACTTTACCAAACAGTTCTCTCGTTTTTGGCCCAATGTCCAATCCCATCCAGTTGTCTGGAATCTCTCCCTTATTGACTAATCCCTGGTTGGCGGTATTCGAGAAATCATCTGCAATCACCGTATCGATTGGCAAAATCAAGTTCACTCCTTTTGCCTTAGCCTTCTCCATCAACTCCAATACGAAGTCGAGTTTGTCCGCTTCCAAGAGCGAAGTACCAATCGAACCTCCCTGCGCCTTGGCAAAGGTGTAGGACATGCCTCCTCCGATGATGAGGTTGTCTACTTTTTCAAGCAAGCGCTCAATGATCAAAATCTTGTCTGCGATTTTAGCTCCACCCATGATGGCCGTATAAGGACGCTCAGGGTTGCCAAGCACTTTGTCTGCATTGGTCAACTCGGATTCCATGAGGTAACCGGCGACTTTTTGTGAGAAATTGGCTGCAATCACGGCTGTAGAGGCATGTGCGCGGTGCGCCGTACCAAAAGCATCATTGACGTACACATCTCCGAGTTGGGCTAGCTTGGCAGCAAAGGCTTCATCTCCTTTTTCCTCTTCCTTGTAAAATCGGAGATTCTCCAGCAACAACACTTGACCTGCACCAAGTTGAGCCGCCTTTTGAATGGCTTCTTCTCCAATGCAATCATTTGCAAAGCTGATCTTTTGACCCAGAGCAGCTTCCACAGCTGAAACAATGTGCTTCAAGGAATACTTATCCTCTGGCCCACCCTTTGGGCGTCCTAAGTGAGACATCAAAATGGCGGATCCACCATCGTTCAAAATCTTTTTGATCGTAGGTACTGCTGCCTGAATACGCGTGTCGTCTGTAACCTGGAAATGCTCGTCTAGAGGAACATTAAAATCAACACGAACTAGTGCTTTTTTGCCTGCGAAACTGAGGCTATCTACATTATTTACATTCAAGGACATGGGATAAGGAATAATAGGTGAATACTAGGTTTTAGATTAAAAATCGATTCGAATTTAAACCAAATCCAGCCAATACGGAAAGATAGTTTGGAAAAACTCCGCTAATGAATCGGCTGTGCCGCTGCTCGCTTGAGGCGATCGTTGATGGCGCGACCCAATCCGATTTCAGGCACAAACTCTGCGAGTATGACGGTTGCAGCACTTTCATCCAAGAGTCGCATTCCCATAAAGAGTCGCTGGGCCGCTTCTTGCAAATCCTGAGTTGCACTGAGGACCACTTGGCGATCAGCAGTAACAGCGGGGAAATGGTTAGAAAAGCTCAGTACACCCACTTCTTTTCCTTGCTGGATCAACTGCGGTACGAGTTCCTGTAAATTCCCTAAAATAAATGGCTTCCGTGGAGCATAGTGACTTGCCAATTGACCTGGTGCACTGGGATTACTGGAGCTATGCGCCTGAACTGTCACCGGACCCACAATAGCTTCAACCTTGGAAAGATCAAGTCCTCCCAAACGATAAATAACGACTTGCTCTCCTTCCATCCCTACAATGGTGCTTTCCAATCCCACGGCACACGCGCCGCCGTCGAGAATGTAGGGGATTTGTGTCCCCAATTGTGCGTCCACATGCCCTGCCTGGGTAGGGCTGATGTAGCCAAAAGGATTGGCACTAGGTGCCGCAAGCGGAAATTCTAACTGCGCAAGGAGCGCCAAGGTCAGCGGATGATTGGGCACCCTCACTGCCACTCGGTCTAAACCAGAGGTTACCAAATCGGGAACACTGGCCTTCCGAGGCAATAAGACTGTCAATGGACCTGGCCAAAAGACTTCTGCTAACCGCTTGAGTTTTTCTGGAAATTCAGAGACAAAAAGACTTACCTGTTCCAAAGAGGCCACATGTAAAATCAAGGGGTCAAAGCTGGGTCGGTTTTTCGTTTCAAAAATGGAACTCACTGCCTTCACATCGAGTGCATTGCCCGCCAATCCATAGACTGTTTCGGTGGGAATAGCGACCAGCTGCCCTTGGCGTAGGAAAGCTGCTGCTCGTTCAATGTCGACACCAACTTCAGCCATTACTTTGCTTCACAAAAGTCCTTGATCCAAGTTTCTGCTTCTTGGTAGCCTAAAGAAAGGGCCATTTTCAAATCTGCACAGCCTTCATTTTTTTGGCCCAAAGCACTCATTCGGGTGACGCCGAGCAAGTAATAGGCTTCCCCATTTTTAGGGTCCAAATTGACCGTATTGGTAAGTGATTCCATGCCATGAATGGGGTCGTTCATTCCTAAATTGGCTTTGGCCAAGCGGAAATGCGCCTCTGCATGGTTGGGCTCCTTCTGAACCACTGCTTGAAAATCAAGCAAGGCATCTTCATAGGCTTCCATGCTCAACAAGGTCGTCCCCCGATTAAATAGAATGTCCAGTTGACTTGGATCAAGTGCCGCTGCCAGATTAAAGTCTGCCAATGCAGCCTTGTAGTTGGTCAGTTCCATGTTGGCATTACCTCGGTTAAACCAAGGCTTGTAGTTGGTCGAATCGATTTTGATGGCCTGATCAAAAAGCGGAATCGCTTCCTTGATTTTTCCTTGCTGAAAAAGTGCCACTCCCTTGGCATTTAATGCTGTGGGCTGATTTGGATTTTTCTCCAATACCTGGTCAAACTGGATGACTGCCTCTGCCCAATCCTGGGCGTCCATTTTCTCCAAGCCCACTTTCATGAGTTCCTCCTCATTTGGAGTACAGGCAAGACTACTGAATACAAGAAGGCAAAGGATCAAAAGCTGTTTCACAAGAATAAATTTTCGGTAAAGTTACGAATTCGAGGTTAGGAGGAGGCTAGTTTTTGACGGAATGCCTCTGGAATAGCCACGGGTTTCATGCTTGACTTGTCTACCGAAACCAATACGCTTTTGCAGGTGGCATATACTTGCTCCTTGCCTGTGCTGTCCTTTCCTACAAGCACTTGCTCCAGATCAAATGAAGAATTACCGAGTCTTGAGCACTTCACCAAGGCATCCACTTGATCGGTTAAGTGTATGGGACGAATGTAGTCGATCTCGATTCTACCCACGACGGTACCCACATCCAGCACATCCCAGCCAGCCACTTGATAAAGAAATACTGCCCTGGCATGCTCAAAATAACTAAAATAGACTCCATTGTTGACATGGAGGTAACCATCAATATCGGAAAAACGAAGTTGGATGGGCGTGGTAAAGGAAAAATCAGCACGAAGCTGCGGAATATCAAAACTGCGCATTAACGTAAAATTTCGGAGGTACTTGTTTTTTCGAGCATCCGCAAGATGGAGGGATTGTAACCGATCAAATCGATCACTGCATCAAAGGTGACCCAAGCCAAAGAGATGCTCTCGTCGCTTCGCACCAAGGGTTCTTGGAGATCCGCCTCAATCAAGTAGCGCACATCGAAGTGAAAATGTTCTGCCACATGAGGCCGCTCTGGAATGATGTGCTTGTCCAAATCAAAAATATGGGTGTCCACAAATTGCAGGGTGGTAAGTCCACTCTCTTCTCGGGCCTCCTGCATTGCTACATCTAGGAGATTTTCATTTCCATCCGCATGTCCGCCCAGCTGCAGCCAACGACCGAGTTTACGATGAAGTGTGAGTAGGGTATGTGTTCTTTCTTTATTTACAATCCAGGCAGAGGCAGTAAAATGGCCTGCAGTTCGTTCTCTTGAATAAGCCAATGGATCTTCAGTTAAGGCCAGGAAATCGGGCACAAATTGATTTTCCTCTTCGTAAGGGCTGCGGTAAGCACTCAATTGAGTTTGTAGGGTAATTCTATCCATGTTAGGGTCTTTCAAATAACCGATCCATCAATTCATCAAAGGGTTTGGCATCGTAATACAGTCGGTCAGAATACACGGAAGCAAGTAGTTTGAAGTAACTAGCCTGCTGATTGATCCGGATTTTTTCTAGGGAAATGTTGCCATACAATTGGCTGATCAATTCTCCTTCTTGGGGCAGTTGCAATGGGGGTTTGAAGTAAAATTTCTCCGTTTCCTTGACT
>JBIIGH010000068.1:0-10683 GCA_044236565.1 Algoriphagus sp.
TCCTGCAGGTACTGCCAGAGATGGTACACTTTTTCTGGGTAAATGAAGTTTCGGCGAAAGGCCATTCAAATAGAAAAACCCAGGTAGAAACCCAAAAAAATGAATCCGGTAAAGCCCTTGGGTATGCAATTGGATGACTTCCGCTACACTTAAATTTTTGGATTTGACAAAATCTTCCAAGTCCTGTCCGTATTCGGGATGGTAGCATACGGGAACTTGCCATACCTTTTGAGGTAGCGGCTCAGGGCTTAGGTGAAGTACGTCTACTAGCTGTACAAATTCCTGTTGGGAGGCTAAATTTTTCCACAGCAAACTTAATCGTGTGAACCCCTGTCGAACCTCCAGGATCGTGGTCGAAAAATTAGTTTGAACATAGTTCAAATAAGCAAATTGAATTGAAAGCAACTCATCAGTAGGTTCTACATTCCATACCAGCTCTCCTAGGGTTGGGCTGATGAGTTGATAGCTAGGCTTCATGACCAATACCGTTTTCTCAGGGTTGGCAGAAAATCAAGAATGCTTGGATTATCTCCATGAAAGCATAGCGTATCTGCTGCAATCGGTAAATATTCCCCAGTATTGCTCAGTAATTTTCCTTCAAAAATTAATCGATTTACCTGGGAATCAACTGATTCTAGGGTTTGGAGTAAGGATCCTTCCTGGCTTCGCGGACTTAATTGGTAGTTGGAAGCATAGGATCGATCTGCAAAAACCTCCAATCGAATGGGAATGCCATTCGCCTTAGCTTGCTTTTCCAACTGGGAATGCGGGGGAACAAGCAGTGGAGTGGTTGGGTAAAATTCCGCCAAAAAACCAGTCAGCAGACTCGCAAGCCCAGGATCTTTGGCAGCGTCATTGTATAATGCTCCATGAAATTTGATGTGATCCATGGGAATACCATGTGCACTTGCACTCGCGACAAACCAGCCGATTTGCTGTGTAATTTGTTTGATTAACTCCTCCGAAGAGATGGAAAGCGAGACTCTTCCAAAATTTACTTTGTCGGGATAGGAGGGGTGTGCTCCTGCTTTTTTGTTGAATTTTTTTGCTAGAAGAAGGGAGGCATCCAAACTCGCTTGAGTGCCATAATGTCCTCCACAGGCAAGGCTAGCCACATCGATAAACGGGAAAATTTCTTCCTCCCAAGCAACACCTTCTCCAAGATCACAGTTGATTTGAGGAAGGAAAAGAGGTTTTTCAAGTGGATTGGAATCAGCCATCGATCTGGGAGGTCAGCACATTTAAATTAAGATCTCGACCACTATTCCTTTGTCTGGATTTACCACTACACGAATAGGACCCTGGTTATCCTTTGTTTGAAAGACCACCACATAATTTCCATCGGTCCAAGCGGCTACTTCAGCCTTTTGCCAATCTCCCTGAATCGACGCTTTTTGAGCAGGACTTAGCGCAGTGTAGGCAATATTTCGGTAGACATCCAAGGGATCTTCAGGGGATTCTACGGTGCAGGAGAATAAGAGCATGCTCAGAACTGCAAAAAGAACAAGGTTGAATTTCATGGCGGTAAGGGTTTACTTCTCAAATTTGAAAAAAATTCCTTTCTTGACAAGTAGAAAAGCAAATTAGCCAGTAAGATGTCCTTGAGCTCAAAACTTCCGCAGGTTGGTACGACCATATTCACGACCATGTCAAGAATGGCGCAGGAGGAAAATGCAATTAATTTGGCGCAAGGATTTCCGGGCTTTGGTTCGGACCCCGACTTATTGGAGTTGGTGGCCAAGTATACTCGAGAAGGATTCAATCAATATGCGCCCATGTCGGGTGTTTCTGAGTTGAAACAAGCCTTGGCTGCAAAGACTCAGCTGGCCCAAGGCTATTTTCCTAATCCTGAATTGGAGGTGACGATTGTTTCAGGAGCCACAGAAGCCCTTTTTGCGGCATTTACAGCTGTTGTTCGACCTGGAGATGAGGTCATTGTTTTGGAACCTTGTTACGATAGCTATGTTCCGGCTATTACTTTGAATGGAGGTATTCCTGTTTTTGTGCCTTTGAGGTCACCGGATTTTTCTGTGGATTGGGAGCTAGTTGCATCCAAAATAACTTCAATAACCCGTGCCATTGTGGTCAATAGCCCTCACAATCCCAGTGGCTATGTTTGGAGTCAGGAGGATGTAGCTTGTTTGGCCGCACTAGTCGAGCAGTATGGCTTGTACGTCATCAGTGACGAGGTCTATGAGCACATCCTATTTGATGATAGAAGGCATATCTCTTTAGGTTCCAATCCACTTTTACGAGAGCGAACCTTTGTTTGTGGATCTTTTGGCAAAACCTTCCACGTGACGGGTTGGAAGATTGGGTATTGTATTGCACCTGAAGCCTTAAGTGTCGAATTTCGAAAGATTCACCAGTACCTTACTTTCAGTACGGTGACACCCATTCAATATGCCCTAGCGGAATACCTAGACCATCCAAATCATTACCTTGGCCTTCCGGCTTTTTACCAAAAGAAACGAGATTTGTTTTTGGATGGGTTGAAAACTACCCCTTTTACCTTTCAAGCAAGTCAAGGAAGTTTTTTCCAGTTGGTATCCTATGCACATCTCAGCAAAAAATCCGATATGCTGCTAGCCGAACAGATGACTCGGCAACTCAAGGTCGCCTGTATCCCCGTATCCGTGTTTTATTCGGATGGACAGGATGATCAAGTGCTCCGCTTCTGCTTTGCCAAAAAAGATGAAGAATTGGAAGAAGCATTGCGTCGAATTCAACAAATAGAAACTCTTTTTTAAGTTAACTAAACCATTGAATATTAATTAATTGTATATTATTGAATTAATTAAAACTTAAATCATGACTCACCTATGAAAACCTGGATTTTTTTCTTGTCTTTTATGGCTTTTGTGGGAGTTTCTAAGGCACAGGAAGCTGATTTTGAACAATGGAAAATCAAACGAACAGCCGAGTTGACAGGGGAAGATGGCTGGCTCAATTTGGTGGGACTATTCTGGATGGATGCTGGTTCGCCTTTTTTTGAAGAAAAAAATTCCACCACACTTGGCTTTGCAGAAGTGGCTGGATCTACCACCTTGGGTAAGTTTGAATTTGGACGGGATTCGGTATGGTTTGTGGGGATGAGTTCAGCCATACAAGAAAAAAATACCGTACCTCCAAGCAATAGAATACTAGTTTTTCCCATGGAATACGGTTCAGGAGGAATTTACTTCAAGAATTGGAAGTGGACGATTATACAACGAGGAGGTAACTATGCGCTCCGTTTGCGTGATTTATCGCATCCCAATCTTAAAGAGTTTACCACTACGCCGACTTTTGATTACAATTCCTCCTTCCGGTTTCAGGCAAAGTTGATTCCTCGCTTCAACCAAACGATGGATATCCCAAATGTATTGGGGCAGGTGATTACATGGAAAGTCATTGGAGTGCTTCAGTTTGAATACGAAGGAAAGGATTTTGAACTTCTGGTATTGGATGAACTTGGAAAGTTGTTTGTAATATTCTCTGATGAGACATCTGCAATAGAGACGTATCCCACAGGTCGCTACCTGTATGTGAATCCTCCGGACGCAAAAGGAATGACCGTCCTTGATTTTAATTATACCTACAATCCTCCTTGTGCCTACACAGAATTTGCAACTTGCCCCATACCTCCCAAATCAAATCGACTTTCCTTTGCCGTACATGCCGGAGAAAAGATGCCAACAGGCCATTAATTGGTATAAAAAAAAGGGGTAAAACCCCTTTTTTAGCCTAGTGCTTTTCTAGCGTATTCCAAACATTTTTGAACTTCCTTGACGGCGTCAGATCCTTGTGGAATTTGGTATTCCAACTCAATCGTAGCAGGGAACTCATATTTTTTCTTTTTCAAAAGCTGCAGCATCTCCACAATGGGCGTATCACCAGTTCCCCAGGCAACATTTCCTTTGCCATTGGTGGGGGTTTTACGATCCTTGGTATGCATGCTCAAGATTCTTGAATGATGTTTCTCAATTAGTGGGATCAAATCCGTATGTCCTGCAGCAATGTAATGTCCGGCATCCAAGTTCAACCCATTTTTGGAACTTTGGCCAAGTGCAGTATCCCAAAAAGTAAAGGTCTCCTGTTCGTGGCCATGGTAGCCAACTGACATTTGTTCTTTTTCTCCAAGTTTGCCCAAGCGCATCGTCTGGTCATCATTCGATGGATGTTCCAAAGTTACATGGCTTGCACCTAAGGCTTTGGCGGCTCTCATTCCATAAGCAACTTCCAGGTCAGAGTTGTTTGCTCCAAAGGCATTGGGCTTGAAGGCATAGATTGATACCCCAGCATCTTTGTACATTTTTCCAAACTGCTCAAACTTCTTCATATCCGCTCCAGCTCGCCAAGCTGCTACAGTCTTTGTGTAGTCAGCACTTTGAGCTTGAAGATCGGTGAGTTCCTTTTTCTCTTCTTCGGTAAGGGCTTCTCCGCGTCTTTGCTTTCCGCCCAATTGGAAAATCCGAGTACGATTAAAGGTAGGGGTAGGCATGCCTGCAAAACTTTCTGCAGGATCACCCATCAGTTCAATAGAGGAAATGCCAGAATCTAGCACATATTGAAGCGTTGCTTCAGCACTTTGATCTGCCATGGATCGAAACGAGTAGGTGATGCATCCAATCTGCACCCCATTGATTCGAGAATTGGGTTTGCCTAAGGATTTGATTAGGGCTGGTGCTCCTTGGAGCCAAGTAGGGGCGGTGAGGACACCGGCTAATCCTAGGGCAGATTTTTGAAGAAACTCGCGACGATTTTTCATGGGCTAGATATGGGCTTAAAGTTTTAAGTTAACTAGTAATTCCGGATGGATTGAAAGTTTTTGACTAACGGCAAATGGAAGCCTAAAGTAACGTATGTTTAGAGGTCAACTTCTTTAAATTCAATACCCCACCGCCTTGTCGTCTCCTCTTGGATCTGCACCACCTTCGAGTTTGCCGTTGGACAAGACGCGGATGGCATCTACTTTTCCAATAATCGGACTTGCACTTTCGTTGATCAAATAGCCACGAGATTTGAGCGTACGAAGAAGATCTGTACCAAAAGCCTTGGGTTCAAAGTTCACGAGATCAGGCAACCATTGGTGGTGAAATCTCGGAGCATTGACCGCTTCCTGCATGCTCATATCAAATTCATAGACGTTCAAGATGGTCTGCAAGACCGAAGTAATGATGGTGGATCCTCCTGGTGTACCCACGACCATGGATAGTTTGCCCTCTTTTTCTACGATGGTAGGAGTCATGGAACTGAGCATGCGCTTGCCTGGAGCAATGCTGTTTGCCTCAGTTCCTACTAGACCAAACATGTTGGGAACGCCAGCTTTAGCGCTGAAATCATCCATTTCATTGTTCATGAAAAAGCCCAACTCCTCAATATACACCTTCGATCCATAGGCACCATTGAGTGTAGTAGTCACCGATACCGCATTGCCATCTGCGTCCACAATGGAGTAGTGGGTAGTTTCCATGCTCTCCGAAAAGGAAAGCTCTCCTCTAGCGATATCTGTCGATTTGCTAGCTTTTTCAAATGAAAAATTCCCCATTCTCGACTTCAGATACGCAGAGTCTAGTAATTGTTGGGTTGGTATACTCACAAAATCAGGATCTCCCAAATAGTGGTTCCGATCCGCATAGGCCCGACGCTCTGCCTCCACAAGTAATTGCACATATTCAGGAGAATGGTGCCCTAGGTTGCGTAGGGGATAAGGCTCTAGCATTTTGAGGATTTGGCCTAAGGTAATTCCCCCAGAACTAGGAGGTGCCATAGAGATCACTTTCAGGTTTCGATACGGGAAAACAATGGGATCTCTCCAGACAGCTTTGTATTGGGTTAGGTCCTTTTTGGAAATGATTCCTCCATTGGCTTGAAAATAATTGACTAGGATTTTTGCCGTCTCGCCTTTGTAAAACTCATTTTTCCCATTGTTGGCAATTCGCTCCAAGGTATTGGCAAGTGCAGGTTGTTTGAGCGCTTCTCCTTCTTTAATTTCCTTTCCAAAAAAGGTGTTTGGACCATTTACTTGGATGAAAATCTGCCGATGATTCTTCAGACTCTCAGCCTGATTTTTAGTCACTACATAGCCATTTCGAGCCAGATCAATTACAGGTTGCAGCACTTGTTTGGGCTTCAGTTTTCCAAACTTGGCCTGCGCCTCAAAAATACCAGCCAAGGTCCCCGGTACTCCAGAAGCTAAAATTCCTAGGGTACTCAATTGAGGGATCACATTCCCATCTTTATCCAAATACATGTCTTTAGATGCTGCTAAGGGAGCTTTTTCCCGGTAGTCCAAACTTCCGATTTGGCCATCTGCCATCCGATACACCATAAATCCTCCACCTCCTAAGTTGCCCGCAAAAGGGAAAGTCACAGCCAATGCCATTTCAGTAGCCATCATGGCATCAAAGGCATTGCCTCCCTGCTTCAAGATCTCAACCCCAATTTTGGAGGCTTCTTCACGTGCCGAGACCACCATGGCACGGTCGGCTATTAGGCCCTGTGATGTAGTGGATTGGCCTAGACTAGTGTAGAAGGATCCAGTGACTAGAAGTAGGCAAAGGAAAAGTGAGCGATAGCGTATCCGCATGATTTTAGTCTTTTAGAAGCGTGGTGTTAAACAACTTTAATATTCTCTTGTATTCGTCTGTCCAAGAACTTGGCGTGACGAATCCATGATCTTCTACTGGGTAAACGGCCATTTCCCAGTTATCTTTCTTCAATTCGATGAGACGCTGAGAAAGACGTACAACATCCTGAAAGTGTACATTGACGTCCAACATGCCATGTGCAATCAAGAGGTTGCCTTTCAAGCCCTCAGCAAAATAGATGGGAGAGGAGCGTAGGTAAGCAATGGGATCTTCTTCTGGGGTATTCAAAATATTGGCGGTGTAGCCATGGTTGTAATGTGCCCAATCGGTAACCGAACGCAAAGCGCCACCCGAAGCAAATACATCGCCATGGTTGAACATGGCCATCAAAGTAATGAATCCGCCATAGCTCCCTCCATAAATTCCGATGCGACCAGCTTCCACTCCGTGCTGCTTCATCAGGAAATTGGCCCCATCTACATGATCGGAAAGGTCTTTGCCTCCCATGTGACGGTAAATGCCCGTACGCCAATCTCTACCATAGCCTGCCGATCCTCTGTAATCGATGTCCAAGACAGTGTATCCTAAATCTGTGAGTAGGTTGTGAAAAAAGTATTCCCGAAAGTAGCTGCTCCACCACTTGTGGACATTTTGAAGGTATCCCGCCCCATGCACGAAGATGACCGCAGCACCATTTTTTTTGCTCGGTTCGGGTAGGTACAGCCTCGCGGGTACTTGAGCACCATCCTGTGCTGTGAAGCGCACCAGTTGAGGGTCACGCCAAGCGTAACTTTTAAATTCCTCCGATTGTCCAGAAGTCAGGCGAATGGGTTTGGCTCCGACCTTATTTTCCTGCACATACAATTCTGCAGGTACATTGGAATAGCTGTGGAGAATTGCTAATTGCTTTTCATCGGGAGAGAGAACGACTTGGTTTTCTCCAACCATAGTTGTCAATTGCTCCATCTTTCCACCCATTAATGGCATGCGGTAAAAATGCCGCTCACCCGGATGTACTTCAGAGGTGGTCAGGTACCAAGACTTTTTGTCCTTGGACAAGAAGGGGTCAAATACTTCAAACTTCCCTGCAGTAAGTGCTTTCTTCTCTTTTGTGTTCACATCTACGAGGTAGAGATGGGAATAGCCACTTTCTTCGGATTGGAAATAGAGGTGCTTTGAGTCAGGAAGCCAGCCTAAGGTTCCGCCCCAACCAATTCCAGGACCCGCTATCCAGGCCTCATCGCGCTGACGGTCCAAGGTAGTCAATGCACCTGTGATCAAGTCAATGGAAGCAATCCATCGGTCTTTGTTGTCGGCGGCTCTTGCTTGGATAACTGCCTTTGTACCATCTGGTGAAAAGGTTGGTCCAGTGAGTGAAATCTCACGATTCTTCACTTCCCAGGTTCTTTCCGGATAATCGGCTCGGTAGTCAGGGGCATCCTTGATTCCTGGTAGTGTAGTGGTGTTGACATAGTACACGGTGTCGCGTTGGAGGTCGTAAATTCCGATCTCCGATTTCCCTGCCGAAGTGCCCACTTTAGGCCTAGTGTTGAGGTCCTCGGTGTAGCCTGAAGCCGCTGTGTAGTCTGGAACTTTGGTGCCCTTGTTTGCAGTTGCTGCTGGTGTGAAAACTGAAAAAGTTACAAATCGAGCATCAGCTGAGAGTTGCAAGTTCGAAAGACTTTTGCCTTCGGTGTAGAATACAAACTCTTCCTTGACAGCTTCACGGATGCTGGCTCGGTAGGATTGTCCTGCCTTTTGTGCTTCTTTTCGCTTTCGAACTTCTTCCAGCAAGGCCAGATTTTCCTGTTCCAAGAAATTGATTTTTCCTGATTCAGCAGGCTTTGGTTTGGCTGGCTTGGAGCCATTTGTGATGGATGTAAGCTTTTCAAGACGGTTGGTAGTTCGGTCAAACCGGTAAAAATTTAATTCTGAACTAAACGCGATGGTTTGTTCATTCGCAAGAAACTTGAGTTTATCCAAGGGTCCATACCAATCAAATAGGGTAGTTGTCTTTCCTTTTTTAACGTCTTCCAAGAGGACTTGATTTCCTTTTTTGTAAAGTTTTAGGCTTTCATCAGTCGAATAAACTTCCTCTTTTCTCAGCGTTTTCTCTTCCTGCCAAGGTACTCGAGTCGCCTTTGCTCCGGCTACTGCATCAATTTTGTAGAGCGAGTCGGCAAGATTTTTCTCTGGGTTGTAGTTGAAGTAAATCTGTTTGCTGTTTGCACTCCAGTAATGACCTGAAGGAAAAGTTCCCATCCAAATCGGGTCCCGCATGATGTAGTCTACGGTGAGTGGGGATTGGGCATGTGCTAGGGAAAATATCCAGAGCAAAGACTGAAGGAGAATGAGTTTTTTAAACATGGGTTGGTGGGTAATTTCTTATGGATTTGATTGCTAATTCTAATCCTAGAATTGAGTTGACTGGGTTTTCCTTAAACTAGATATCGGAAGGGAATGCAATTTAACTTTCTACTTTACTTAGCGGCATTCCATTGGTGGAATTTCGAAAGGAAAATTTAAACTGCGCTTATTTTTTAACAATTAGCCAAGGATTGAGTTTTACTCATTATAACCCGGTTGATGGCTCGTTTCAATTCTAATTTGAAGAAATAGGGTAGAAAATGAGTTTGTAAACAAAAACAAAAAGCGAATTGTCCTTAATTTTGTGCGTTAATCTTTTTAGTGATGCAGAAAAATAAAAAAATCTTCCTGTTTCTTTTTGTGGTATTCATGCTGATCATCCTCTACGTGAGCTATGATATTTCCAGTAGAACTACTTTTCCTGGATCTAAGGGTAATTTGAAAGAACGAATTTCTACGGAAGTTCAAAAATAGAATTCATGATAGGAAAGAAGATTGATGTAGATCGTTTGGATCTGGACTTGATGAAAGAGAAGACCACGGAGAACCCGGGGCTCCTTCCGTATGGGCATCATTCAGGTAGTGCATTGATCAAGCCAGAAGATAAGGGAAAGATCACGGGTAGAGCTGTAGCAGCCATGCATTCACAAACGGACATGCAAATGGCCCAGATCTACGATCAAATGAAGCTTTTGGCGGATCAAGCCAAAAAAATTCAGTCTCGCATTGAAGTTTCAGAACGAATCTACCAAGCATCTATATCCTTTGAACCCCTAATCAATCACCGGTATTTTTTGTATCAAAAAGAGGATGGTACAGACTTTATGAGCATGATCGCTCCAGAAGAATGGGGTCGAAAAAAGAATTGGGCCAATTTTGTAGCCGAAATCAAATTATTGGCGGACCATACCTGGGAAATACTCCGCGAAGAAAGTTAAGCCAATGGAGCACCTGATGACCAGGCAACTGGATCTGATCTTAAAAGAAGGAGGGGCTACCTACGACTGGCAAGTAGATTTTGAAGTCCAGCCTCGCTATTTGGATGCGCGTTGTAAATTCTGGCTTTCCACTGTTTTGGAAGATTTAGGAGGAAAGGGTTCCTTTCCACTTTTTGAAAAAGTTCCAGTCGATTTTAAGTTTGGAAGAACACTTATCCTTTGGGACGAGGAACTGGTATTCAATCGGTACCGTGGAATCACCTTTAGGTCCGATTTGTACGAAGAATTTCAGTTTACATTCCTAGAAGGCCACAAACGCCTCTGCAGAACCTACGAAAAAGAAGCACTAAAAGTAGGCATGCAGCAACGGATTTGGGAGGGACCACCCTTGGCCACTCGTGTATTTGGGCAACCTTCGGAGCCAGGAGATTTTCATGGGGTAGGGGCAACAGGCTGGAAATTAATCGCCTACAATCACCTGCAAGTGGATTTGTTGACCCGTATTCATGGGTATAAATTGATTCGCTTAAGTCCTTATGAAACGATCATGACTGGAGGATCGCTGAAGCGATTGGATCAACTTTTAATCAATCCCAAAGAAGAGCAGCGCAGCATGTTATTTGCATGGCTAATGCGAAAACTGGGGTAATCATAAAAGAGGACTTGGGAACTGTTTAGACAAAAAGTCCAAATATTTCGCGCTCAATTTTTTCGACGATAAAGGAAAAATCTGCTGGACGCTCCACAAAATCCAAGTCATTGACATCAATAATCAGCAACTTCCCCTCTTTGTAGCCCGCAATCCA
>JBIIGH010000069.1:0-10638 GCA_044236565.1 Algoriphagus sp.
TGGGACAAGGAAATAAGCGGAGTCGAATTTTGGCTTGGAGCTTTCTCCGTTGAGTTCTTTAAATAAAAAGACTACTTTTTGGCTAGCCTGTGGAAAACTTCTAGGTACTGTTCGGTGACGCGATCCCAAGAATATTTCTCAGTTAGGCCTTGACGGGCAGTTTTACGGAGGGCATCCATTTGGAGGGCTTCAGCTTCTGCCTTTTCGACTAGGGCTTTCACTCCTTCGGCGGTTTTTTCGAAATACCACCCGTGTTTTCCATTTTGGAGCATCTCCTGGTTGAAGGGTGTGTTTAAGGCTAGAATGGCGCAGCCATAGCCGAGCGCTTTGAGCATGGCTGGGTTGGTTCCCCCAAATTCATGTCCATGAAAATATGCGTAACAATGGGAATACAGGGAAGCGAGCACCAATGGATCGGTTACGTAGCCGGTAAACAAGACGCGTGGCCCCTCTAGCTGCTTCACTTGCTGTGCCCAGGCATCCGAAAAAGGAGCGTCTCCTACCACTACTAAAGTTTTTTTGGAACCAGATTGTAGAAATCCAGAGATAATCAGGTCGGCATTGTTGTCCGGAATCAAGCGTCCCACAATGAGGTAATACTCCCGTGAGGAAAGTCCCCAGCGCTGCAACGATTCATCGGAAACATCATCCCTTGGGTTCGCCCCATAAGCAATGACCACAGAATCTTTGTTGAAAAGTTCCAGGTATACACGTCTCATCTCATCCGAATCGTTGATGATCTGATCAAAGGATTGGGTTGCCATTTTGGAGGCCCACTTAAAATACCGAGACCCCCAACCCTTCCACTTGGGCCGGAGCCATTCGAGACCATCCACATTGATGGCGGTGGGCTTTCCAAAAATCCGAGCGAGCCAACCGAAAGGGCCATTGCCCGAATTGACCACAAAAATCACATCCACATCTGAGAAGCAAGCATGCACCATCGAAAAGAAGGTATGGCTCAACTGGGTGAGACTTTTGGTTTCAATCGCAGGGGTGTAAATACACTCAATGCCATTTACAAATCGAGGCCGGGAAGAGAATAAGTTGCGGTGGTTGTAAACCCGTACAGAGACCCCTTTCTCGACAAGTCGCTCGCCTAATTCTTTGACCAAGGTGTCGTAACCTCCATACACGTAGGGGTAGCCTTTGGCGCCCATGATTGCTACTTTCAGTTTTTTTGCTGCGGCCATAGCTGTGTGGATAACTTGGTTTGAAATGCTTCCAAACTGAACTCTTGGTGGACACGAGCTTGTCCTGCTGCTCCCATTTCCTTACCTAAGGATGGATTAGCAAGTAATTTTTCCAAGGCATGTACTAAATCCGATACCGATCCAATCGGGACAAGGTAACCGGTAACCCCTTCTACAATCATTTCTGAAGCACCGCCAGATTGGGTGGCTACTACCGGTGTACCGGAGGCCATGGCCTCCAAGATGACTGTGGGAAAGGAGTCTGGAAGAATGGAAGGCAACACAAATACAGAAAGTGAGGCCATAATCTCTGGAATGTCTTCGCGAAAGCCTAGGTAGCTCACCCGGTCGCTTAGCCCGAGTTCTCGGATGGAATCCTTCAGTTGGTCCAGTAAGGGTTCGTAGGAGGCAAAGGGATCTCCTACCAACACAAAATGTGCTTTTGGAAAAGAAGAGGCTAGTTTTTGTGCGGCTTCAAGGAAGAAAAACTGTCCCTTTCCAGGATTAATCCGGCCAACCATCCCCACGATTTGGGTGTTTTCTGGGAGCCCTAATTCCTGTTTTAGCCTCGGTTTAGCTTGTGTAAACGAATCATAAGGAAGCCCATTGTGGATAACTTTAAGTTTGGCTTTTTTGACATGGACTTGCCAGTGGCTTGCTACGGCCTGAGATACTGCAATAGGGTTTGGACCGCTGTAATCCATGAGCCAACTCAAGCCACGAACGAGCGGGCTAGGCCCCAGTACGATTTCATGGACATGCCATTGGTGTGGAATGCCGTTTTGCTTTGCCCAGAGGGCGCCAACTACTACGGCTAGGGTATTGGAATAGACCAGTTCAAAGTGGTGCGTAGCATGAAGGCGAGACAAAAAGCGGGATGCGGCCCAAAGTTTTTGCAAGCGATTGAGCAATCCGAAAACACTTAGGTATTTGCGTCTTAGGATTCCTAAGTTTTGTACAAAATAGGGAACATCCAGCTTGTTTAATTCCTCCTCGAGTGGACCACGGTTGGTAAGGATTACCAGGGGATAATCGCCTTGCTGCTGAACTAATCGAAGGACTAGGAGCAAGATTTTTGCCGACCCATAGCCTTCAGAGGAGCTTTGCAGAAAAAGGATGTTTCTAGATTTAGCCATGCTTTCGGTAATATACACCACAAATCCCTGATTTTCCCTTCCAGGAAGAGAGGCGTTCAAGGGTCCATGCAAGTGGTAGGAAAGCAACAATTACTCCAATTAATCCCAAGCTTTTCTTTCTTTTCAGGCGCAACACTAGGTTTTCGCGGTAGCCCACTCGACTAAGTAGGGCCTGAAGCATGCCTAGTACGCCAAGATGGATGGAGAAACTTCTTTCCCCAACCTTGGAGAACCCCAAGCTCTCCAATTGCGCGGTCAATACGGGTTCGGTCCAATGGCTAAGGTGCTTGGGAATGTCCCAGTGCATCCAGGCATCTCCTGCGATTTGGGCTTGCCAAGAATCCGCTCGAGGCACCTCTACATAGAGCAAGCCTCCTTGAATCAGGTTGTGCTCAAGCAATTCCCGGAGCAAAGGCATGGGCTCAGGCAAGTGTTCCAAGACATGGTTTAGGCTAATTAGGTCAATTGGAGATTCGCCAACAAGGCCTTTTTCGTAGTAGGAAATTTGCACCTCCACTCCGTACTTTTCTCTAGCAAAATCCCCACGAGCCGCTTCGGTTTCGATGCCGACTCCCTGCCAGCCTAGGCTTTTTGCCACGGCCAAAAATTGCCCTTTTCCGGAGCCAAAGTCAAGCAATCGGTCTGCACTTGGCAGAATTTCTTTTGCCTGCTTTAAGATGGCGCGCGATTCAGAAAAAATGATTTTTTCAAAGATGGACTTTCGATTATCCACCACGGCATAGACTTCATCTCGGTACAAGGCTGCCGCATCAATTGCTTCGGGGAGATAGGTCCAAGAGACCTCACAGGAGGAACAAGCGATCCGACTGCCAGAAGCGGATGGGGAATTTGGGGGAGTTTGACAAACCGGACAGTGGAGTTGCCGCATGGACTCAGGTTAAGCGCTTAAGATTAATCGATGAAAGGCAGCTATAAATTTTTCTGCCGTAAACTCCTTCACGCGTTCTTTTCCTTGGAGGATCAAGTTCGTGCGAAGCGTTTCATCCTCTTCCAAAAGTATCATTTTTTCAGTCAAATCTGCTGGGCTATTGGTTTGAAAAGCTAAAGCAGCAACAGCAGCCACCTCCACCAAGGCAGGCTGATCGGAGTGGATAACGGGCAATCCGAAGTTCATTGCCTCTAGGATAGGTATCCCAAATCCTTCATTAGTGGAGGGAAAAACATAGGCAAAAGCACCCTGGTACAGCGCCTTAATCTCGGAATCGCTGAGGTAGCCTGGGAGCAACACTTCTTTTTCCAGGCCCAAACTGCCAATCAATCGGGTTACTTCAGGGAGGTCATTGAGTTGGTGGCTTTGTCCAGCTCCGCCTGCGAGCACCAATTTTTTGGGATCCTTACTTTGTTTCAAATAGGTTGCAAATGCCTGTACCAGTAGGGGGAGATTTTTCCGCCGGTCAAAGGTGCCTACGTGTAAAAAGTAGTCGTTTTTGCTCAGGTCATTTTTTTGTAAAAAATGAACATCTGCCGCGCCTGTCATTGCTTTTGAGGTTTGGTAGACCACCGAGATGGGGCAGGAATTTCCCAAGTACTGCTGCAAGCAATTTTTGGAGTAGTCCGTAGTGGTGAGGACATGCGTGTTTTCTCGGAGTCCTTTTCGAATGAGGTTGAGAAAATAGTTTCGCCACCATTTCGGGTAGTTTTCTGGCATCTGCCAGAAGAAGGCATCGTGGATAACGGTGAGCCGTTTGCAGGGGAGAGAAGCTGCTGGAGACACAAAATCCAGACAAACCAATACGTCGGGGTTGTACTTTTTTACCAAGTCAGGAAGCTGAAATTGCTTCCAGCGAAAGTAATCCAAATGGTAATTCAGTTTCTGAAGCTTGGTCCTTTGTCCCAGGTCCTTTTTGATGGAAGCCTGTTCTTCTGGATCATGGGTAAAAATCCATTCGATTTCAGGATGAGGATATTTCCGTGCTGCCTTAGCCAACTCTAGCATGTAGGTTTTGATGCCTGTGGTGGCGACATTTAAGTACTGAAGGTCGAGTAGAACTTTCAAGGCAGTGAAAAATATAAAGCGCCCTTCAAGAAGGCGATTGGACGAATACTAAACTCTAAGATACTGATTTTTGTAAGTTAGCGACGCTATGCTAGCCTAGGAGCGCTTCTCAGTGCACTATACTCTCTGACCGTGTAGCCGATCATCCACCAGCTGATCCAGGTGACATAGGTATACATTTCCGCGTTGGCGGTAAATAGCGGTAAAAACAAACCTACCTTGGTGACAGCCCCCACAAAGGCAAGTCGGGCCGTGTAGACATTTGGCGTGCTGTAAAATACACGCAGGCTTAGAATTACGCCTGAGGCCAAGGCAAGCACATAGAAGAACATGCCAACCCAACCCAGCTGTACACCATAAATCAGAAATTGATTTTCTCCCCCTACCCGTAGGGCATCACTTACGCTGCCTGCATTGCCACTCATTGCCAAGCCGATACCGAATGGGTTGGCCACCATGGATTCCAGCGCAACAACCCATTCGAGGACGTGACCCACACTGGAGGAGTTTTCAAATGTAAGCGTGTCCAAAACAAAAAAGTAAAAGTCGTCCGAAGCAAACCAGATCACATACCCTGCAAAAAAGAGCAGCACTAGAAATCCAAGCCCAATCAACTTATACAAGCGAAAGACAAGTGCAACGAAAAACAGCAAGATGAAAAAGGCGCCAAAAGCTGCTCTGGAGGCGGAAAAGATTAAACTTCCCAACGAACAAGCCATGATGACTAGGTACAACCATTGGGTTTCTTTTTTGGAAGTCAAATACCAGATAAGTCCGGCGGCAAAACCCATCAGCACTGAACTCGCCATCTCCAAGGGATCCGAAAAGAAACTCGCTAGGCGCTTGGTGACAGCCTGGGTTTCAAAAGTCCAGGTCAGCCCAAAATTTCCGCTCGGGTCAATGTTGTTGATGACTTGGTTGTAAAGTGAGTAGCCGGTGTATTGCTGTAGATGGGCTTGTAGAACCAACTGCTCCATTAGATTTACCGCGAAGGCAAGGATGGCTACGATGAAAATCATGGAAAAAAGCCGAGAGAGCTCTCGCTCTTCAAAGAGGGTGTTTCTACCCAAAAAGTACGTGAGACCGGGTAGCAAAACCCCTTTGAAATAGAATGCCTTCGTAAGGAAGGGAACTTCGCCAATGGGTAAAATCAGGTAGCTAAATCCTAAAAGTATAAATCCTCCCATCCACCAATCCGTGCTCTGGGGGCGAAAAGGATAGTCAGCTGGATTTTTTTGAAAGAGCACTGCCACCAGCAGGGCGATGCCTACCACTACTTCTTTCAGGGCTTGAAATACAGTAACTAGCCCCTCAGATCGGGTGTTGAGGTAAGTCAAACTCAAGAAGGTAATGTAGATCGGTAAATAGCCCGCCAAGAAAAAGATGAAATAAGCCCATCTCCCCTTTACAATCATCTCCTGTACCGTCCAAAGGAAGCCCAATACCAGCCCGATTGTCAGAATCAAAAATGCTACTGAAGCCATTTCTTTTCTGAGTTAAGTGGAGTAAAAAGACCTTCTCGTATGCCTTGCCACACTGCCGATAGTTTTTGAAATCGCCCTCGAATCAAAAAATAGGCTCCCCAACTCGAAAACCGAAGCAGGTGATAGGGATATCCAAGTACTAGGGAATGCTGCCGAAGGAGAAACAGCTGGTTTCGCACATGAAAATAAAATACACGCGGGCTAAGGGTGCCTTCGGAATGTTGTTTTTTGGAGGCAGCACCCGCTTCGTGGTAGATGATTGCATTTTCGGCCAAGCCAATTGTAAAACCAGCTTTGCGAATTCGTAGGCTCCATTCCACGTCTTCAAAATAAGCAAAATAGGCTTCGTTTAGGAGCCCCGCTTCCAGTAAGGCCGCTCTAGATACCAGCATGCAGCAACCGGTAGCCCAGTCGAGTGTTTTAGCGGGTACGCGATACTTTTCCAAGGGAACACGGTCACCCAAGGTGATTGCCCTCCCAAAGAGCGAATTCCATTCTCCCCCTGCGCTCCACAGCGTATGTGGATCATGGGCAAATAGGATGAGGGGTTGTGCTATCCCACACGTGGATTGATCCAAGCAAGCTTGGAGTTCTTGCAAAAAAGAAGGGGTAACGGTGGTGTCGTTGTTGAGTAGCAAGACTTGTTCAAACCCTTGTTCCAAGGCATAACGGATGCCTACATTGTTTCCCCCAGCAAAGCCCAAGTTGTCTTGATTGGCAATGAGGCGGATATTCGGGAAGCGAGCTTTAAGCTGCTCTCCTTCAGAATTTTGCGATCCATTATCCACTAGGATTACTTGAAAACCAGGCTCTTTTACCTTTCCTAAGGATTCCAAACAGGCCTGGGTATAGGCATAGCCGTTCCAATTGACCAAGATGATGGCTACAGAAATCTCAGGAGTAGAAGCCATACAAGAGTTCTTTTTTGTGGCGATACAAGAGATACATGCAAATAAAGAAGACCATGAGCTCGGTGCTCAAGATTGAAATGCAGAGGCCCGCTCCCCCGTAAAAGTGGGTAAGGAGGGTGGAGGTGCAGATCATGTAGGCGCAAAACATCCAGCTGGCACGAAAGAGCAGATCTCGGAGGTTTGTAACTAGGAGGATGGTTACATTTCCCACATTCAGGCAAGCCAAAAATGGAATAGCAGCAAGCAATTGCAGGTAGCCGACTGCGTCGTTGAGCTCCCCACGGGAAAGCACTTCAATGATCCAGGGCGCAGCCAGATACGTTCCGATGCTAATCAATGCGCCAATAGCCAGGGTGCCGAGATACACTTTCTTGAGAAAGGTGAAAAATGCAGGTTGGTCCGCTTGGTAAAGTTTGGAGGAGTTGGGGAAAATGGCTTGAATGATCAAGGCAGGGAATAGCCGCAGGATCATGACTACGCGTTCTGCCAAACTGTACATTCCAAGTGTAGCTCCGCTCGCAAAAAAACTCAAAATAATCAGGCCCCCATTGATGGAGATATGGCTGGCAAGGTTGCTAAAAAATAGGAGCACATTATCCTTAAGGCTTTTCCAAATGGAAGAAAATTGAGGACTAAAAAACCGGACATCCAGTACCACATGGATGTAAAGTAAGAGGCTGAGGTTGACGCCCAGGCCTGAAATACCCAGTAGAAAATTGACCCAGATACTTTGCGAAGGCTGTTGTACAAAGAGCACCAAGCCCATCAAAAAAAGCAGTTTGGAGAAAATTGTCGCCACAGAGACAAGCTTCAGTTTTTCAAGTCCTTGAAAAAACCAAAGCGGAAAAGTAGCCTCCGAAAAAAGCATAAACACCGAGAGTACTAAAATTGTCTGGTATTCTTGAAAAAGGTTTAGGCCGTAGGCTCCCACCAAAATGAGGGCCGTGGAAATGAGGGCAAGAATAAGCTTGGCGGAGAATACATTGGAGACCAACTGCGATAGTTCTGCCTTATTGGATTGATTGAGGGCAACTTCTCGTGGGGCGCTCAGGTTGAATCCAAAGCCCACTAAAATATTGAAAACAATAATTACAGAAAGGGATAGGTTGACCCATCCAAATTGTTCTGCCCCGATACTTTGAATCAGCAGGGGCATGGAAATGATGGAAATCAAGACCGTTGAGGACTGGATCAGCGCCAGAAAAAGAAAGTTCTGGAGGGATTTGTTCCGGATAAAATTCCCAAAGGGGATCAACAGATTGATTTTTTCAAACATGGAAGCTTTGGTTTAGACTTCCTGCAAATGTTTTTGATAGAGTCTTCTCAGATAAAGTAAGCTTAGAGCCAAAACACCGAGAATAAAGGCCCCATATACCGACCCTTTTACCAAGCGGATTTCAGTTCTTTTCAAGGGCAGCCTAGGAGAGTCGATCAATTGGATCAAGGGCGTGTTGATGCGGTGGCTGATTTTAGCCATCTCCAGATTTTTCACAATTTCTTGAAATACCGCCGCACTCGTTTGTACATCTACTTGCTTTCGACGTCCATTCACAGTGGCGGTACTCAATAAGGGGTTGGCGTTTGGAATTCGATCTTGCTCGGCGGCCAAGGTGCCTAGACTTTGGTCAAGAATGGCACGAACAGAGTCTGCTTGGATTTGTAAAATGCGCAGATTTTCCCCTGTTTTTTTGGTTTTAGTCTCCAAGTAAAAGGTATTCACCTTGCTCACCAGTGTTTCGTTGAAAAGCTTCGCAAACCCCTCGTCTTTGGAGGAAACATTCACCTGAATAATGCTCAGTTTCCGATCCGGCTTGACCACTACAAGCTGCTTTTCGCGGATAATCTTGGCGATTTCCTTGAGGACAGAATCTTGCTTGACCCCATGATTTTCTTTGGAAGGAGAAAAAGTCAACCCCGTCAAATCAATGGTGGAGGCCCACTTCTTTTCCAACTCTTCGAATTCAATAAATCGATCGACCAATAATTTTTTGTTGTCAAATGGACTCAAGAGGGTTTCTTCCAACATCCGATCCGAGCGATACAGCTCCATGATGTTGTCTCCTTGAAAAAGACCATTTGTTCCAATTCCCCCCAAATTTACCCCAAGAAGGCTAGCGATTCCGGACATTTGACCAATACCGCCCATTCCTTCCTCCTCCAATACGAAAGAAGTTTCCGCATGGAAAACAGGGTCTTTAAGTTGCGAATAGCCAGCTCCTAGCCCAGCCCCTACTACTAGGGAAAGTACGAGAGGTTTCCATTGGGAGCGGAAAAACTTGACCCAATCGATAAGATTTTGTACCACCTCTTTCAAGGTGAATTGGGGGGGAGAAAAATGTGAGTTTCCGCTCATTGGGTATTCTGAAGGTTGATTTGAGAAAGAACCAAAGCCAAGGTAGCTAGGCCTGTAGTAATGCCTACGAGCTCCCCTACGCGGAACGGAGTTTTGGGACCTTTGCTGGGCACGATCACTTCGGCGCCCGGCTCAATGGCAGGATAGCTGCGGATGCCTAGGAATCCCTTCGTACGCTTGACGGCGCCATTGGCATAGACCACATAGGTTTGCTTGCGGTTGGCTCGGCGGTCAAACCCACCCGCTCCATTGATGTAGTAGGTGAAGCCGCGACCCAGCTCGTGACGTAAGGTGGTGGGATAAACCACATCCCCACGCATGCGGACTGTTTGCAAGAGCTTTGGCACATTCAGAATATCGCCTTCTTCGAGTACCAAATCTGCTTCAGAACCTGGATTCGCGAGGATTTTTTCAAGGTTGATGGCGACGGCCTCTGTTTCTTTAATTTTAACCGCTACGCCAGGGGTTTCTGAAGCAATTTGATCCAGCGACTCTCGTTTGGCGTCGTTGGCGATGGAGTCTTTTTCTTCTACTTTCTCCTTGGGCAGGTCTCTAAAAAGGCGCTTGAGAAGCTCTTCCTGTGCTTCCGCATTGTTGGGATCGTCCTTAAGTAGCACCCGAAGCGCTTCCAAATTTTTCTGTCTGCGTACTTGCTCGGATTCGGTGTTGAAAAACTCAGTTTTACGAATCAAGGTTGCTCCTTTGGTATAGGCAAATTGATTGACGCCACCCGCTCTTTTTACCAAATCAGAGATGCGGTCTACACTAGTTTGGATGGCAAAAATCCCTGGGGAATTGACCTGACCTTCTACCGATACGAGTCGCTGCATCGTAAAATTGGCTCGTTTTCGTACGATTACTTGATCGAAGGGCTCCAAAGTAATGGCATTCGGGTTGAAAGATAAATCTGGATTAATGGAAGTGGTGATGATATCCGATAGTGTTCCTGAATCTGAATCTTCCAGCCTTCTGGCAATTTCAATGTCTTTGAGGTTGGCAGATTCTTGTAGACCACCCGCAGTAAGAATCAATTCTTCAGGAGTCATTCCTGCAGCATAAGGATAGGTGCCTGGGCGCTTTACCTCTCCCAAAATCTGGATGTAGCGCTCGTTTTGTACATCATAAATACTCGAAATACGGATTACGTCTTCACGCTGCAAGACCACATCTGTTTGGCGGCCTTCCAGTACAGCTTGAAGATTCACTTCCAATACTTCAGAACTTAGATCACCTTTGGTCCGCAAGATGCTCGCCCGCTGGGTGTAAGCATCTCCTTTGAGGCCATCTGCATTTTTGATGAGCTGGGTCAGGGTAAGCCCTTCGGTTAAGGCAAAAGTTCCAGGTCTGAAGACCGCGCCTTTGATTTGAATTCGGTTGCTAAAGCGATCCAAGACTCTGCCTACAGCGATTTCATCTCCTCCTTTGAGGGTAAATAGTCCAAGTTGGTTGCCGAACACATCGGAGATGGAACGCTGATTTCCAGTAATGCGCGAGATGGAAATGCGATCTTTAAAGGCTAGGTCAGTAAATCCCCCAGCATAGCG
>JBIIGH010000278.1:0-2722 GCA_044236565.1 Algoriphagus sp.
ATTAAAGCCTAACGAAAAAGAACGCTCTTGGTCCGTATTGTTGAAGTAATCATTGATATTCCCTGGAGCTAAATTAAATCGGTACCCTCCATGCAAACTCAGTTTTCTTGGCAAACGGCTCGTACCGTCTACTACATAACTAATGTCTGGCTGAAGAAGATGAGCCATGGAAGCTCCGAGCCATGCCTTTCGGCCATAATACATCAAGCCTGCATGCGCATCCAAATCACGCACCTGACTTTCCCCCGCGTATCCACTCCCTGAATAATCAATACTCCCCCGATTAATATCCAACTGTGAGCCCAATACCACCCTGCCAAAATTGGCGTCACGGGCAATGAAGCTCCCCTGCATCCCCGCCTGAATAAAACTGTTGGTTGAAAGCTGAAGCCGGTAACTGTAGGCCAAGCCTACCTCGTTCCAAGTTGTTTCTGTAAATGATTCGTTGGCACCCTGCAAAATCAAACCAAACCCAGAATTCCATCGCTCCTCGTAGTGATCCACGTATGCGGTGTAGGCAATAAACGTTTGGTCCAAAGCAGGCCACTGATTTCTAAAATTTACCCCAAGCCTAGTCAACCCTGTACTCCCTACTAAGGCTGGATTTAAATACATGGGATTGGCGTAATACTGACTGTACTGCACATCCTGTCCCCAAACCATTCCAGGGATCAGACCAAAAAAAACTACCCATGCAATAAGCCTCCTCATCGTATCAACCTGAATTTACCAGTTGACTCTACCTTTTCTCCATCAGTCGCGTTACCCACTAAACTGTAAAAGTAAAAACCTGCCTCCTGGAGTACCCCAGTGACTGTACCGTCCCAACCGCCATTTTTCAAATCGGAACTTCGGTAAATCAATTCACCCCACTGATTAAAAATAGAAAGCTCTAAGGAGGCAATGCCCTTGAACTTGGGAACGAAGGTTTCATTTTCTGCTTGCAATGGCGTAAATGCATTGGGAACCATCAATCGATAGCTCTTGGTAATACTTACTTTTTGGGTAAAGCTATTTTTACAGCCATACTTATCTGTTACTACCAAGACTACTTCAAACTCCCCCTTTTTTCCAAAAATGTGAATTGGGTCCTTTTCTATAGAACTAACACCGTCACCAAAATCCCATGCCCACTTGACCGCTCTTTCTTCGGATAAATCAGTGAATTGGATCTGATCATCGGGAAATATGCCTCCTCCCGCATCGTCTTTGATTCCTGTCCCCACAACCCCGAAATCAAAATTTACCTCCAACTCTTTCTCTTGAATGTATACCTCTACAGGAAATGGATCCGAATAACAGTTAAATCCCTTGGGCTTCACCTGCAACTCAAACATCCCTGAAGTGCTTACTTTCTTCAATTCCTCATTTTCTAAATCCAAGCCCTCCCCTACCAATCGGTAGTCAAATCGCTGCGCATCAAATCCACTGATAAAACTGCCAATATCCAAGGATTGACCTATGGTACAGCCAACCACAGGTTGACTCAACTTCAGTTCTGGATACTCCACCCACTTTACTTTTAGGGTATTGCTGATTGCAGGGCAATTTTTGCGGTTATAGCCGATGATTTCGTAGATACCTATGTCGTCTACTTGCAAGTCTGCTTGCGTGGCACCGTCCACCAAAACCCCATCCTTTTTCCACTCAAATCGAGTATACACTTCATTTCCCTCCCCTCGAAGGACAATGGCATCCCCCTCACAAATCACCACTTCCTGTGGAGTACCCACCTGACCATCAGCCCGGAGAGTGATCGGATCTGGGGACTCTTTGATTAAGAGTGTAATTGAATTTCCCTTGGAAGTTTTACCGTAATTATCAGTAATGGTGTAGTAAACGGTTACTTCCTGATCAATAAATGCCTCATTGGGGAGAAATGTAAACCCTCCTGCTTGATCCGTCGCTTCAAAAATTCCTTCAGGGAAAAACTTGATTCGATTCTCTTCTAAGCACCTGGCCTGGGAACAGATGTCCGAATTTTCGGTTTCTATTTCATCCAAGGATTTGTAAAACTGCAAACAACGGATGGAACTATTTTCATTCGGTAGTCGAACCTCAGAATCAGTGATGTAAAATTGATTTTTTTGACCAGCACAGGAAGAAAAATCACTAATATCAATCCCTTCTGGATCTCTGAGAGATTCTCCTGCTGCCACTTCTACAATCAAATTCCGGATTTCGTGAAAATTGGTTGATCCACCTGTAGAGGCAGCAAATCCTATCTTTAGGTTCTTTGGAGCAATAAATGAATATGGGCTATTGAAAATAGTAACCATTCGAGGTTTATTGGGCTCAGTTGTCACCTCCATCTTAAGCTTGATGAAAAATCCTGGGCCATTCGAATTAGGCTGTAATTCCAAAAACACCTTTCTATAGCCTGGCTTTTCTCGATCCGTAACACGAGATGTTCCAACCCCTCCAGAACTTATTGGGAATTGATCTTCATCAATTAATCCATCTGGCCCACCTTGCATGGTTTTCTTTCCGATAACAAAAGGATAACCGGTAAACAAATTTCCTGGACCTCTAACCACTATAGAATTTGGCACCAACTGTGTCGGCGGTTGATTGGGAAAGCTTCCGTTAAGCCCCCCAGCAGTTGTACCAAATCCTCCATACTCGTCAAAGCCTATTCCCAAATAGGCTTTTGACAAGCCGGGCTCTTGGTCACGAGGACCATAGCCCAAGGAACCTCCAAATCCACCGGCGTTAAACACAG
>JBIIGH010000277.1:0-2722 GCA_044236565.1 Algoriphagus sp.
GGATCGAAAATTGTACCCTAAATATATGGCAAAAAATAAAACAGTTTCATTGGTTTTGAGCAGCGGCGGCGCAAGAGGATTGGCGCACGTAGGCGTGATCGAAGAGCTGGAGCGTAGAGGATATACAATTACCGAAATTGCGGGCTGCTCCGCAGGTGCCCTAGTTGGAGGCATGTATGCTGCGGGCAAGCTGCCCGAATTCAAGGATTGGATCTGCAACCTCGACCGCGTAGATGTGTTTTCCTTGATGGATTTTACGTTTTCAAGCCGTGGATTTATCAAAGGGGAAAAGGTCTACCAAGCCCTAAAAAAGGTGGTTCCCGACCAAGCCATTGAAGATTTACCCCTCCGATTTTCTTGCAATGCCGTCGATGTCAACTCTGGAAAAGAGCATGTATTTGCCCAAGGCAGTTTGTACAAAGCCATCCGCGCCTCGGGTAGCATCCCCTCTGTTTTTTTACCCGCCCAAATCGATAAGCGAAACCTGATCGACGGAGGCGTATTGAATCCAGTCCCCATTTCCTTACTTTCTGATCCCCATAACACCCTCGTGGTCGTGGTCAATGCAAATAGCTTGGCAGAACATTTTCTTCCTGCTCCTCACAAAAAATCAAGCCAAAAACAATCCATGAACTTACCAGGATGGCTGATGGAGTACCAAAATAAGATGAGGACCTATTTTCCGGAGGAGGAGAAAAAAGTGCAACAAAAGCGCTATTCCGCCATGGAACTGGTCACCCGGTCCTTTGACTTGCTCCAAGACCGCTACTGCCAACTGCTGCTTGAAAATTATCCGGTAGAGGTAGAGATCAAGGTTGCCAGTAGTCAGGCAGGTACACTGGAGTTTCACCGGGCCGCGGAACTGATTGAAGTGGGGAGAATCAAAGCTTCTGAGGCCTTAGATCGATTGGAAAATGGAAATTGACGAACTGAATCGCCTGCTTGGCAATGTGGATAACTACCTTTTGGATCAACTCTTAAAAGGTCGATTTACCAAGGACATGAAGATCTTGGATATGGGCTGTGGCGAAGGCCGCAATGCAATCTATTTCCTTCAAAAAAACTACCCCATTTTTGGCATCGATCCGAATGAGGTGGCCATTCAGTATTGCCGGTACCTGGCCAAAAGTATTCAGCCTGAAACAGACATCCACCGCTTTCAGGTAGGCGATGGGGCTGCCATCCCCTTTCATGCAGCTGCATTTGATGCTGTCATCAGTTCGGCCGTGCTCCACTTCGCAGATGGGCATGCTCATTTTTGGAAAATGATTTCTGAAATCCATCGCGTACTCAAGCCAGGAGGGATTTTTTGGATGAGGATGTGTACGGGCTTTGGAAACATCCAAGAAGAAAGTCAGGATTTAGGAGAAGGCAGGTATGCGCTACCAGACGGATCCGAACGGTATATACTCTTACCTGAAGGGCTGCAGCAACTGGAAAAGATGGGCTTTCAATTCCTCGAAGTTCCCAAAACCGTCCTTGTTTACGGACAGCGTGAGATGGGGGTATTTTTGATGGAGAAAATTAGGTAAGAACTTCCTTATTTAGTCCTTACTTCCTTGAACCGCCTTCACAATCAAGTCAAAAACGGAAGTAGGAGCAATGCGCTCTTCCTGCGTTAACGACGCCTCGCAAACCAATAGCGGCTTGTCCAAGTCCGATTCCGGGACACGTCCATGGGCGCCCTTGACCAAGGTTGCGTCCAAGGGAATCACGTCCATCAAATACCGAAAGCCGAGCTTTTTCTTCAAGAGCTTGGTACCCACCTTGAGCAAAGGAATGGAGATCCTGGGATCCATAATTAGTTCCACAGGATCGTAGCCGGGCTTGCGGTGGATATCCACACAGCGAGCATAGTCTGGGGCTTTGGAATCGTCAAGCCAGAAGTAATAGGTAAACCAGGAGTTGGCATCTGCCACGACTACCAAATCCCCGGAGCGTGCATGGTCGAGATGGGCCTCTTTTTTCCCTTGGGTATCCAACACCTGTTCCACACCAGGCACTTGCGCAAGTAGGGCCTGCACCTCAGCAAGGAGGGTTTGATCCTGTACATGCACATGCGCGACCTGATGGTCTGCCACGGCAAAAACTTTCGAAGTACCCGCATCGAGAGTTTCCAGGCCCAGTTCATTTTTCACTTGAATCCATCCCTTCTCTCGGAAAATACGGTTAAGGTGGATTGGCTGAGAAACAGTCGTGATACCATATTCGGATAGCAGCAAGACTTGGGTTCCTTGACTTTCAAAATAGGTGATTAGGTCCTTAGCCAGGTCGTCAATTTCCCGCAGGTCTTTCCCAATTTTGGCAAAATCAATCCCATACTTCTGCAACGCATAGTCCAGATGGGGCAGGTAAATCAAGTTGAGCGTTGGGGAATGCCATTGGTCCACCTTTTTGGCTGCCTCCACTATCCAGCGGCTTGAAGCGATGGTCGTCGCGGGTCCCCAAAAGCTAAAAAGTGGGAAAGGTCCCAACTCGGCTTGCAGGCGGTCCCGCAGTTCCATGGGTTGGGAATGGCAATCGGGCAACTTGCGCCCATCGGCAGGATACAGGGGTCTTGGGGTCACCGCAAAGTCCGCCGTGGTGTACATATTGTACCACCAAAAAAGGTTGGCCACGGTAAATGTAGGATCCTCTTTGCGCAGCAAATCCCAGACCTTCTCCCCCTGAACGAGCTTGTTGGACTGCCGCCAGAACTTGATTTCACACTCCTCTTCGAAGT